>JALYLZ010000108.1 GCA_030774015.1 Actinomycetota bacterium
ACGCTGTGGGTCGTCGACCCGGCCCTGCTCACCGTGGTCGTCACAGTTCACTTCCAGGGCCAGCCGGCGGCCCTCGGGAGTGATGGTCGCTCGGTGTGGGTGTTGGTGCGGTGAGCTCGGCGTCCCGAGCGGGACTACAACGGGGAGCGGGTCATGCTGGGGCCGCACATTGTGCTCGGCATTGGATCACCGGACACCTGCGCGCGCATCTACTTGTACTTGGACAAGGAACGGCACCGAGTCGTGGTCGGACACGTGGGCAGGCACTTGCCCGACTCCACCGCATAGTGACCTCCACGTGGCCACTCGTTGCACCGGACTGCCGGCGTCCGGTTGACTTGTCGGGTGCCAGATCCGACCGGCGACTCGCCCACGAAGGGCCCGTTAGGGGCACCTCGGCATGACGGATAGCAGTCACCGCGCCTCTTCATTCTTGGAAGGCCGCTCTGGCGGAAGATCCTGGACCGCGCCGGGAGGGGGCCGAGGGGCTTTCAAGTCTACGAGGCTGTACCTGGGGCTAGGCGATAACCCCCTTGAGGTCGCGGTCGGCGAGTCGATAGCTCGCCCTAACGTCACAGATATCCGCCGACTTTGGGAACGCAGGCACGGAAACCGCCCGAGCCCGCTCCTGCTGGTAGCGCTCTATCCCCACGGCTCAGAGACTCGAGCCGCCGTGTGCGGCCCAGTCGGGGCCACCCCACCGGTCTTCGCCGACCTCGATCCGGGTCAGATCGAGCGTCTCGCCGGTGCGAGTCCGGTCGGAGTAGCTGCCAGGAGGCTCCGTAGCAGGCTGCCGGCGTCGGGGGGAAACGCCCGGTGTCGAAGCGCAGCGTCGAAAGCCCCATCGGGGGGAGCAACCGGCCAGCCCGCAGCATGACGCGAACTCTGCAGCCTCGTGAGGTTAGCCCGGAAGGGACAAGGGAGAGCCGAGCCGCTCGACTCACGGCGAAGGCCACGGAAGGCGCCGAAGACCTGGAGGAGCAGGCGCCGAGGAACTCCCCGGGGTAGGGGAGGCGGGATGGCCGGAGGGTGCACACGGGAACTGGGGAGGGCCCTCACCGGCCCCGGCCGCTGCGAGGCCGGGAGGAGGCCGGGCGTATAACCGACCAACGGGAAGTCGCCCGGATGCCGGCGGGCCGTCGGATGGGGTCGTAGTACCGGAGATGGCCGGGACAGCACAACCCGACCGGAGGGAAGGACCCCTGCCCCATCACGCGCTTGGAAAACAGGGAAAGGTCGGGGCCTCGATGAGCAGCGTGACCAGCTCGGTGACCCGGAAGAACCGGACACGGTAGCCCCGGGCGCAGGCGGCCGCCGAAAGGCCGATCGCCAGATGGCTCTTGCCGACTGTCCCGCCGGAAGCCGTGGGTATGGTCTCGAGTGCGTCCCCGACGTCAGGAGGAGGAGACGATGGAGGCGGCCTTCGACATCACCGTGGGCGAGATCCTGCTGTACCTCGTCGCGGGGCTCGTGATAGGTCTGCTGGCCAGGCTGCTGGTCCCTGGTAAGCATCACATGAGCATCACCGCCACGATCGTCCTTGGCGTGGTGTCCGCGATCATCGGCGGACTGATCTGGAACGCGATCTTCCCCGACAACGACGGCATCGCGTGGATCGGCTCGATCATCGTCGCCGTGGTCCTTGTCATGGTGTACTCGCGTCTTGCGGCACGCCGCGGCGCCTAGCGGCGGCGACCCGACTAGGCGGCCCGCGAATGCCCCTAGGGCCCGAGGGCTCGGCCGTTTCCGACGATGGGCTACGTCCACGTCCCGGACTGGGGCAGGCGGTCCCTGCGCGCGAGGAACCTGGGCGTGGATGAGTCCGTCAACCGACTGACTTCGGGTGCGACACACCGACGGATGCCGCCGCGTTTGGCTCGCGCCCAGCGTGGGGTACGCTGGGGGCGGAGGTGGTAGAAGATGGCTGGGGGCAAGACGCAGGCCAAGGGCAAGGCGAATAAGATCGCCGGCAGCGTGAAGAAGGCCGTGGGCAAGGCAACCAAGAACCGGAGCCTGGAGGCCAAGGGCGCCGTGCAGAAGGCGAAGGGCTCGGTGCAGGACACCGCCGGCAACCTCACCCGCAAGG
>JALYLZ010000109.1 GCA_030774015.1 Actinomycetota bacterium
GCCCACCGGGAACGCCTCAAGCAACTCCGGGAGGGGGTGGGAGCCACGCTCGAGAGGTAGGCTACGCCGGCTCAGGGGTGGTGGATTTCGATGAGCATCTCTGGGGATTTTCGGTGAGCGCCGTCACTGGCACGCCGCCCGCATTGTGGATCCTCGGCTGAAAGTGCAGTGAAGGGAGCGAAGGGGGGGGCATGGCCGAGAAGCGCGAGGCTCTTCCCCTCACGGAGGAGGAGCGCAAAGGGGATTGGACGCGGGAAGCCCTCTTGGGTCACTGGGCAAGCATTCCAGATTCCCAAAAGATAGTGGCGCTGGGGTCGGCGACCGAGGATCAGCTCCGCGTGCTGGGGTGGGTACTGCCGGACCCCACTCAGCGGCTTCTTGCCATTACGGAGGCCAAACAGCGCCGAGACCACCCCGGCTTGCGAGCGAAGATAGAGGAAGAGGGTGCGTTGTCCCCCGCCGAAGCTCAGCAGTGGTTCAAGGCCTTCAGGAAGCTGAAGTTGCCAAGGCTAGATCCCCACGCAAGGGTTGATGGCATTTATCACGAGCTCTTTGCGACTCGCTCTCGACCTACCGAGGAAGAGGCCAGACTCGAAGCGGATCTTGAGCGAATGTTCTACGACCGTACCGTGGAGTTCGGAATCGAGCAGGAGACCCTCAGGCGGCTCGGATTGACGGAAGCTCCACCACACACAGCCGAAGAGACCGCCAACCTCCGTTACCTGCTTGCGAAAGTTTCGCCGGAGCAGCGCGCTGCAGCGGAGGAGCAGGTCCGCTCGTTGGGAGCCCCTCTCGATTCGCTGGACGTGGGGTCGAAGGCTGACCTCCTCGTGTGGTGGACTCGGGAAGCACCCTCAACCGTCGGTGAGGGGCAGGCCCTTGTCCTCCGCTGGTACGAAGCGTATCGGGCGTTCCCGGATTGGTTCCCGGTGAGACTGACCAAGGGGCCTGCGCGTATCCCGAGGGATTGACCTCCTTCTACTAACGGGCGGGCTCCACTTGCAGTCAGGTCGGCAACCCAATCCCCGCGGCCGATCCAACGCCACGGTCGGACGGACGGGGGGAGGGACGGGGGGTGGGGCGGCAGGGGCGTCCCACGTCCCGAGCCGCTCTCTTCCCTATCCCGTCAAGTCGAACGGACGCAGTCCGAACGGGAACGGAGGGCCCGCTGGTTTCGGGCCCTCCGTCGCTGGATGACCGCTGTTCAGCTCGCGCTGGGAGGCACGGAGATCGAGCCGGTCGCCGTGAACGAGAACTGGCCCGTGTTGAAGTCGGCCTGGCCGTCCAGGGTCCCGCTGCCTGTCGCGTTGGCAAATCTTCCGGTGCCGCCCGACACGTGGTAGTCACCGTGACCGTGGGAGACGCCGGGGGCGATGGGGCAGGCCACGTCCTCGCTGGTGATCTGGAGGGTGTCACCGTTGGCGGCGGTGAACGTCTCGACGTTCTCGTTGTAGGCGCACCCGTTCACCACGCTGCTGATGGTCGCCGTCCCCTGGTTCGTGCTGAGCCCCAGCTGGGTGGCGTTCCCGGATCCGTTGAAGGCGACGATCCCGGGACCGGTGAATGCCACGGTCCCCGCGTACGACCCGTGGAACGGCACCTGCATCCCGTCGGCCCTCGCCCCACCGGCGACCCAGAGGGTCGTCAGCACGACGAGCACGGGGACGAGCCTTGCGGTGCTCCGCGCGATCTGTCCCATGCCTCCTCCTCTCTCCGAGCCCCCATCGGGGATCTGAGGCCACGGTAGGGAGGAGGATCTGCGCCGCCATGGGGTGTTTTCCTCATCTTCCGGCGGTTCGGCCGGGAGGGCGGCCCGGTCCCTGATAGGCCCCAACAGAGCAAGGAACCTCCTTGTTCGGCCCGAACGGCCGGCCGTAGAATCCGCGCGGCGTCCGAGTCCGGACGAGGGGGAGGGCACATGGACACGCGGGAGCCGACGGAGCCCGAGCTCGACCGCGACACAGCGGACCTCGCCAAGTTCGGCTACAAGCAGGAGCTGAAACGTACCCTGGGCACGTTCAGCTCCTTCGCGATCGCGTTCAGCTACATCTCGCCGTCCACCGGCATCTTCACGCTGTACTACCTGGGCCTGGTCGCTGCGGGAGGTCTCCTGTTCTGGACCTGGCCAATCGTGGCGGCGATGCAGTTCGTGGTCGCGCTGAACTTCGCGGAGCTGTCCAGCCACTACCCCGTGGCCGGATCCGTCTTCCAGTGGACCAAGTACCTGGCGGGGCGAACCTATGCCTGGTTCACGGGGTGGTTCTACCTGTTCGCGGGCATCCTCACCGTGGCCTCGGTGTGCGCGACGCTCCCGATCTCGTTACTACCGGCGCTCAACCAGATGTTCGGCTGGCACCTCAACACCAACCTGGGCAGCGCGGACCAGAAGATCACCGCGCTGGTCACGCTCGCGGTCATCACCCTCTTGAACATCTACGGCGTGCGGCTCGTCGCGATCATCAGCAACACGGGCGTCGTGTTCGAGATCCTGGGCATGGTGGTCTTCGCCATCATCCTGGCCGCCCTCCACAACAACCAGGGCGTGGGCGTGATCACCAAGACCGGTGGCCTGCACGTCACGTTCGGCCTGTTCCTGATCGCCATGTTCATGAGCCTGTACGTGATCTACGGCTTCGACACAGCATCGACGCTGGCCGAGGAGACCCGAGATCCGAGGCGCGAGGCGCCCAAGGCAGTGCTGGCATCCGTCGTGGGCTCGTTCATCATCGGCGCCATCTTCCTGTGGGGAACGCTGATGGCCATCCCCAACCTGGGGAAGGCCATCGCCGGTTTCTTCGGCCCCGCGCAGGTCATCGATGCCGTGCTGTCCAAGGGGCTGTCGACCGTCTACCTGCTAGTCGTCTCGGCGGCCATCTTCATTTGCTGCATGTCGATCCTGACCTCGACCATCCGGCTGGGGTTCGGCATGGCCCGGGACAACCAGCTGCCGGGGTCGCGGTTCCTGGCGAAGGTCAACCCCAGGCTGCACACGCCCATCTGGACGTGCATCGCCGTGGGCCTCCTCTCGGCGGTGCCGTTCATCCAGTTCGCCGGAGCCAGCAGCATCGCCGTCGGGGCGACGGCCTCGATCTACCTCAGCTACTTCCTCGGGAACATCGCGGTCATGCGCGCCAGGACGCGCGGGTGGCCCAAGGTGAAGGCGCCGTTCTCGCTGGGGCGGTGGGGGAAGGTCGTCAACATGGTCGCGCTGCTGTGGGGCGCGGCGATGCTGGTGAACTTCCTGTTGCCGGCCACGGGATCCTCAGCCTTCGACCCACACGCGAACCTCCGGATCTTCGCCAACCCGAATGCCCTGCAGACCGACTACTACGTGCAGGGCCACCAGCTGGTGAACTTCCATGTCGGGTTCCTGAACCACATCCCGCTGATCGAGCTGGTCATCGGCGTGGTGTTGATCGTGGGCGCGATCTATTACATCGCGGTCCAGCGCAACAAGCCGTTCACGCCGGTGACGCCTCCGGACGAGCAGGTGGAGCCCGTGGCGGCGGTGTCATGAGCACCGTCTCCACGACGCGGGTGGTGGCGTCGCCGAAGGTGGCGGCGTACATCCGGGAGCACGGCGGCGAGGTGTGGGTGTGGCTCGACCCGCACCGCTGCCTGGTGGGGTCGTACATTCAGCTGGAGACGCACACGGAGCCGCCGGGGACCAGCCGGAAGACGCGTATCACGCGGTCGTCGCGCCGGCCCCACCGGTTCCGGGACGTCCCGGCCGACGGGTTCACGGTGCACTTCGACCACGGTCGGATGGAGCCGCCTGAGGAGCTCCACCTGGACGTGAAGGGCCTGCGAACCAAGCGGGTCGAGGCCTACTGGAACGGCTGTGTGTTCGCGGGCGTGGACGTGCAGCCCCCGGCCGCGGCCGACACTAGCTCCTGATCCGTTCGCCCTTCGGGTCGAACAGGGGCTCGGCGGAGGCGATGGCCGGGATCCATTCGCCGAAGACCTCCACGGCCACGGCGGTTCCCGGCTCCGCCAGGGAGATCGGCATGTACGCGTACGCGATGCTCGCTCCCACGCTGTAGCCCTGGCCGCCCGAGGTCACCCGCGCGACCACCGCGTCGCCCGAACGGACGGGCTCGTTGCCCAGCGCGACGGAGCGCAGGTCGCCCAGGACGAGACAGCAGAGCTCGCGCGACGGGCCTTCCTCCCTCGTTCGCTCCAAGGCCTGCTTGCCGATGAACTCGACCGGCTTGTCGAGCTTCACAGCGAACCCCAGCCCGGCCTCGTACGGATTGTCCTCGGGCGTGATGTCCGAGCTCCACACCCGGTAGCCCTTCTCCAGCCGCATCGAGTCGATGGCCCGGTAGCCGGCCGGTACCAGGCCGTGCGGCTCGCCGGCCTCCATCAGCGTGTCCCACAGGCGAACCGCGAACTCCATGGGGGGGTACAGCTCCCATCCCAGCTCGCCGACGTAGGTCACCCGCAGGGCCAGGCACGGCACGTCCCCCACCGTGATCCGCCGGGCCCGCATGTACGGGAAGGCCAGGTCGTCGGCGCTGCACGCGGACAGGACGTCCCGGGCCCGCGGCCCCCACAGGCCCAGGCAGGCCAGCGACGACGTGACGTCGCGGACCTGCACCGAGCCGTCCTCGGGCTGGTGCCGCCGGATCCACCCCAGGTCGTGGTTCCCGAACGCCGTGCCGGTGACGATGAGGAACCGTTCCTCCTCCAGTCGCGTCACGGTGAAGTCGCACTCGATCCCGCCGCGGCCGTTCAGCATCGAGGTGTACGTGATCGCGCCGACGGGCCGGTCCACGTCGTTGTCGCACAGGCGCTGGAGGAACTCGCACGCGCCGGGCCCGGTCAGCTCGATCTTCGAGAACGAGGTCTCGTCGAACAGCCCGGCCCGCTCGCGCGTGGCCAGGTGCTCGGCCGGGATGGCCGTCGACCAGTGCTGGCCCGCCCAGCCGCGGGGGCGGAACCGCTCGAACTCCTCGTTCTCGTTGCGGCGGAACCAGTTCGGACGCTCCCACCCCGACTTCTCCCCGAACTCGCAGCCCAGAGCGGCCAGCCGCTCGTACGTGGGCGGCAGCCGCAATCCCCGCGCCGACTGCCGCTCCTCGCCCGGATAGTGGATGTCGTAGTACGTGGAGTAGATCTCGGTCGCCCTGGCCAGCGCATAGCGGCGGCTGCGGTAGTGGGCGCCGAACCGGCGGATGTCCATCTTCCACGCGTCCATGGACGGCTCGCCGTCCACGATCCACTCGGCCACGATGCGCCCGACGCCGCCCGCGCCGGCGATGCCGTGGGCGCAGAACCCCGCGGCCACGTAGAACCCGCGGACCTCGGACTCGCCCAGGATGAACTCGCCGTCCGGCGTGAAGGCCTCGGGCCCGTTGATCATCTTCACGATCTCGGCGCTCTCCAGGGCCGGGACCCGGCGGAGCGCGCCTTCCGACAGGGGCTCGAACCGGGGCCAGTCCTCGTCCAGGAGGCGGTTGTTGAAGTCCGCCGGGATGCCGTCCATGCCCCACGGGGCCGGGTCCCGCTCGTAGCCCCCGGCCACCAGCCCCCCGGCGTCCTCGCGGAAGTACACCAGCAGGTCGGGATCGCGCATGGTGGGGAAGTCGCGGCGCACCCCTTCCAGCGGCTTCGTCACCAGGAACTGGTGGGCCATCGGGACCACGGGGACCTCGACGCCGGCGAGCTGCCCAATCTCGTGCGCGTAGATGCCGCCGGCGTTCACCACCACGCCGGCGCGGATCGGCCCGAGGTCGGTCTCCACGCCGCGCACCCGGCCGCGCTCCACCGTGACGGCGTGCACCCGCGTCCCCGTCATGATGGTCGCCCCGCGGCTCTTGGCCCCCTCGGCCAGCGCGTACGTGAGCCCGGCCGGCTCGAGCCACCCGTCGGTGGGGAGATACGCCGCGCCGATGACACCGTCCGGATCGAACAGAGGGAACAGGCGCAGGGCTTCCTCGGTCGACACGATCTCCAGCGGGAGCCCGAACGTCTTCCCCCATCCCGACAGGCGTGAGAGCTCCTCGATGCGCTCGGGCGACGAGGCCAGGCGGAGGCTCCCCACCTCGTGCCACCCGGGATCGACCCCGGTCTCGTCCTTCAGCCGCCGGTACAGCTCGACGCCGTACATCATCATCCGGGTGAGGGTGACGGTGGACCGGAGCTGTCCCACCAGCCCCGCCGAGTGGAACGTGGAGCCCGACGTGAGGTCGGCCCGTTCCACCAGCACGACGTCGCGCCATCCCATCTTGGTGAGGTGGTAGGCGATGCTGGCGCCCGCGACCCCGCCCCCCACGATGACCGCCTGCGCTTCGTCGTTCACGCGCCTTCCGCCTCTGCCGCGTCGATCAGCCACGTCTCGAAGCGAGGGTCCGCCGCGTGCCCTCGGCCCTTCTCGAAGTTCGCCCTCGCGTACTCCACATAGTCGAAGTCCAGTGTCGAGATGCCCTGCTGGAGGACGCCCCACATCGCTTCCCAGAAGTCCGCCATGACCTTCATGAGCTTCAGCCTGGCCATCCGCCGCCCGGTCACGTCGCCGAAGTAGAGCGCCACCAGGACCTCGTCGTGCGGGTCCTCGAAGTCGTGCTTCGTCGAGAGGTTGCCGAGGTCGAAGAAGGGATCGTTCATCCCCGCGTACTCGTAGTCCACGATCCAGACCCGCTCCCCTTGGAGCAGGAAGTTCGCGTTGAGCAGGTCGTTGTGGCACGACACCTTTGGCTCCGGACTGGCCGCGAACGCGGCTTCGATCCGGTCTGCCCGCTCCAGCATGGCGCCGTAGTCGTCGGGGATCAGCACGCCGCGACCCGCGGCCTCGTCCCGGAACCGGACCACGACCTCGAACGGGGAGAACGTCGACGGCAGCGCCCGTCCCTGGT
The DNA here is from genome assembly GCA_030774015.1 of Actinomycetota bacterium. Classification (NCBI taxonomy): domain Bacteria; kingdom Bacillati; phylum Actinomycetota; species Actinomycetota bacterium. The sequence continues at coordinate 6,858 of JALYLZ010000109.1, forward strand.
GGAACGCCCGAATGGGCGGGACCACGCGGCGGAGCATCTCGGCGTCCCGCATCCGCTCCGCGGGGATCCCCGATCCCTCGATGAACCGGGTGACCAAGCAGCCCTGCTCCGGAAGGAAAGCGATCACCTGTGGGCCGACCCCTGCTGCAAAGGCCGCCTCGGCCGCGGCCCGTTCGGCCTCCCGGTCGATGCCCAGCAGGCCCGTGTCGCGCCCGGCCAGCCGGGCCACGAACCGCTCACCGCCCACCTCGACCAGGAAGTTGTGGTTGGTGATCCCGCCCGGCATAGGGGTGGGGCGTGCTTCCCTCCCCGGCCACAGGGCGGCGAGGACGCGTTCCAGCCGCGGGTCCGGGGGTGCGAAGGCGGTCATGGTGCCGGGAACGCTAGAGGCGCCGGCCGATCCCCGCAAGGCTCCGACCGCCCCTCTCCGACCCCGCGCGTCCTACGCCACTCCGAGCGCACCGCGACCGATCAGGTAGGCGCCGAACGCGGCGAGCAGGACCACGGCGATGGTCCGGCCGTGCCGCTGGACCTGGCGGCCGACCGGCCCGAGCAGCCGCCGGGCCATCGCCTGGTCCCGCAGGAACAGCAGTGGAGGGAACCAGGCGGTCACCGACGCGATGGCGAGCGCCAGCACGAACAGGAGCGATTCCACCGGGACGCCGAGATGGCTGACGGCGACGTCCTTGGACGCCGTGACGAACAGCGCCATCGTGCTGAGATCGGTCGCCATGACCGCCGCGCCGCGGAGGAACGTGCGCCGCCCGCCGGACCGCGGCGCGGCGAGTCGGGTGGCACCGCCGCCTCCTTCCCGGCCGGAGCGGGCGACCCGCACCGCGGCGAGGAGCAGGAGGGCCCCGATCGTGATGTCCGCCACCGCCGACGCGAACAGGGCCCGCTCGCCCGACACCGCCGAGACCGTGATGTGAACCGAGATCAGGTCGACGAGGCCGACCAGGAGGAGCGGCGCCGCAGCCCCGGCGCCGAACACGGCCCCGGCCCACAGCGGCCGACCCGGCTGGGTCAGCAGCGCTGCCTCGGTGGCCAGGACCCGGGTGTTGACGGCGGCGCCCAGCGCGAGCGGCAGCACGCGGGCCAGCACTCTCCCCACGGGCGAGAGCCCTAGAGGTACCGGCCGTCCTCGCCGCCGGAGCGGTCCTCGGGTCCGGGCGGAGCACCGGCCAGGCGGCGCTGCTGTTCCTGGAACGCCCGGGCCGCCTGCACCTGGATGGCCAGCTGCGTCCCCTGGAACAGCCCCTCCAGCCATCCCAGAATCTCGGCGTGGGCCAGGGCCAGCTCCTCCAGCGTTCCGTCCCTGATGTCCGGGGTCAGCTCGTCGAGCTCCTCGAACAACTCCTTGGGGAGCGATTCGCGCAGCTCCTGCGTGATCTGGGCGTGGACCTCACGCAGGTGCGCGACGGCGGCCGGCTCGGGCTTGATCCGCCTGGCCTCCTCCAGGACCTCGCGGGTGACGGAGGCGATGCGGAGGAGACGCTGGGGATCGACGGCCGCCGGGCCGGTCGCCTCGGGGCTGCGCTCCTGGCTCGCGACCTCGTCGCTCATCGCGGACAAGCCTACCCGCCTCGAGTTGGTGGCCGCTGCGGCGAGCACGGAGCGCCGGGTGGTGACGACGAAGGTCCCGGAAGAAACGGCCGAATGGCGAAGGCGCTCCCGCCCCACGCTGCCGATACCGGAAGGGGAACCCCGGTCATTTGCCGGGCGCCGGGGAAGCGAGGTGGCGGAGATGAGGAATCGTGGATTGGTTCGGGCGGGCGGCGTGCTGGTGGCCGGCATGCTCCTGGTCGGGATCGTCGCCGGAACGGCGGCGGCCCAGAAAGTCAGGCCGGCCACCAGCAAGATGAAGTTCAAGCTCGACTCTCACACCGTCGTGGTGGGGGACCAGGTGACCGGGACGGTCCACCTGTGGACCAGGAGCAACCACCACTGGGTCCCGCTGGCGGATTCGGACCTCTCGGTCCGGCTCGACGGCACGGAGGTCGCGACGGCCACCACGGACTCGGACGGGAAGGCCTCGATATCCCTGACCTCGGATACGGCGGGGGACCACGTGATCAAGGTCGTGTATGCGGGGGACGACACCCACCGGAAGGCGCAGCGAGCGCAGGGGTTCGAG
>JALYLZ010000110.1 GCA_030774015.1 Actinomycetota bacterium
TACGTTGACAAGGAGCCCAGGTGGTGGACCTCCCGCCTCAGAACTGCGGGATTACGTGAACGCGGGACTGGTGGATAACTTGAACGCGAGCCCTTTCAACTGGTGGTTTCCGTGAACGCCGACACCTACGACATTCTGGCGCAACCCTACCCGGGGACCGAAGGACTAAAGCCCCGGGCTCTCCATCTGGCCCGGTTCTACGAGCGGGTCGGGGAGACCGCGCACAAGCTGGACCCTGACCTGCTCATCGTCGTCCCGGATCAGTTCAACAACAGCACCAAGCAGTTCGCCCTGGCGCGACGGCCTCGGATTCTCGGAGCCGTGTACTCGTTCGAGTACTACGCTCCGAACTGGAACCCGCGCGGGAAGCACAGGCTGGCCTTGTATGAGAACCGCGCCCACGAGTGGAACTATCCCACCTGGGTCCTCGAGTTCACGGCGTTCAACTGTCCCTGTGGCGGGCTCACCACGAGCCCGGACCCCCACTGGAGGTCGGATACGAGGAATTTCCTCCAAGCGGCCCGTTCCGATAACGTCGGATGGACCATCCATAGGTTCTCCTACTTCGAGAACCGAACCCTCCTGCGCTTGCTTCGGAACGGACTCTGACAGCTCGTCACGTCAGGGTCGCTCGGCGTCGGACGGCCGTCCACGCCCACAGCGCCACGAGGACCCCGCCGGCGTCGGCCAGGGCGTCGAATGGGTCCGCACTGCGATCCACGAAGTGCTGACCCACTTCGATGGCGACGCCCAGCGCTATAGCCCCGGCCGCGATGAGCCACGCCCGCCGCGGGAATGGTCCGTCGCCCCGGCCCGGGCGCCACACCGCGGCCAGCAGCCACGAGCCCGTCAGGGCTGCGTAGCCCGCCGCGTGGATCACCTTGTCCGAGGCGAAGAATGCGTTGAGCCCCGGCGGTGCCGGGCCCAGGGACAGCACGAAGGTCGCCAACAGCAACGCCACAGAGACGGCCCACAGGCCGGCGTCGACGACTCCTTGACGCACGCTCGGTCGGGGAGGTGCCCGCATGAAATCCACCGTACCCGGCCCGCGGGGATTTCGGGGGCCTTGAACCCCGTCCGGTTCCCTGGTTCGTCGTAGCCGGCGCCCGATGAGCTCAGCCTTGAGGAGGCTGGCTAGCATCCGCCATACTCGCGAGCTTCATATGCAGCTGATGAGCATGGTATCGTTGACCCACGCATGGGAGTCTTGATCCAGATCCGCGATGTTCCCGAGGACGTGCATCGCACGCTCAAGGCCAGGGCGGCGGCCTCGGGCACCTCGCTATCGGAGTACGTCCGTGATCTGCTGGCTCGGTCGGCCACGCGTCCCACGCCCGAGGAGCTCGCCGCGCGAATCGAGGCTCGAGGGGCCGTTCGGCTGAGCGAGCCCAGCGAGCGCACCGTTCGCGAGCTTCGCGACCAAGGCGAATGACGGTCATCGATACGTCGGCCGTGGTCGACTTCTTGGTGGGCGAGGAGGCTTCGGAGGACGTGGGGGGGTTACTGGCTCGTGAGGGAACCTTGGCTGCCCCGGACCTGCTCGTCTTCGAGGTGCTGGCCGTCTTCCGGCGGCACGTCCAGCGTGGCTCCATCCCTCCGGCCCGGGCCAGAGCCGCGATCGAGGATCTGGGCGACCTCGCCGTCGAGATCTTCCCCACCCTTCCTCTCCGGGAACGCGCCTGGGAGCTGCGAGAGAACCTCACCGCCGCTGACGCGCTCTTGGTCGCGCTGGCGGAGCGCCTCGGTGAGCCCCTGGCGACGAAGGATGCCGCGCTGGCCTCCGCGGCACGCACCCACACGGGCATCGAGACGATCCAGCTCCCCGGCGGCCCCTGAGAGCGCTATCGGGGCGGCGGGACCGGGACGACGGCCAGGTCATCGATCCCGGCGAAGTCCGATGGATTGCAGGTGTAGAGGGGAAGATCGTTCGCCACGGCCGTCGCGGCGATCATGGCGTCGTAGGCCCGAGCCGTGATCTTGCGGCCCGATCTCCGAAGTGAGGCCGCCACTCGGCCGAACGCGCGGGCGGCGTTGCCGTCGAAGGGAAGCGGGTCGAAATCGGCCTCCGCCTGCTGAAGGTGCGCTTGGCGGGCCGCGCGCGTCCGCTCGTCCCGAGCGACGAGCGGACCCACCGAGAGTTCCGCGAGCGTTACGGCCGTGATGAGTGGTTCTGTGGGAAGGACGGCGGCGTCGGGGATGCTCTGCAGGAGTATGACCGTCGATGTGTCGAGGATGCCTCGCCCCGAGCGTGTGGCCTCGCTCACAGGTCCGGCTCCAGGACTTCGTCGATGTCGGCACGCAAGGCGACCGGGTCGACGGCAGGAAGCCGATGCCACCGGGCCAGCAAGGCGCTGGCCGACAGAGCCGGATCAGGCAGCGGTCGGAGCTCAGCGACCGCCTTCCCCGCTCGGGTGATCGTGACCTGTTCCCCCCGAGCGACTCGGTCCACGACTTCTCCGCCGTGGTTGCGGAGGTCCCGAATACTTACTTCACGCATCGCTGGCACTGTATCACATGTGATCCCAGCCGCCGAGTCGGGGAGGTGATGAGGAGGCCGCCGGTGGATGTCGTACCCTGCTGCTACCTTTCGGCCGCCATGGCAGGAGGAGGTGAACGATGGCCACCCAGCCCAGGACAACCGGGCTTACCTACGAGGACCTCCGAGGCTTCCCCGAGGACAATCTCCGGCGGGAGCTCATCGACGGGGAGCTCATCGTGACGGCGGCTCCGTCCACCCGCCATCAGGACGCGGTGCTCCAACTGGGGGCTCGCCTGCTCGCGTACGCGAACGATTGGGGTGGCAAGGTCTACGTCGCGCCCACAGATGTGTTCCTCACCGAAACCAACGTGGTCGAGCCGGACGTGCTGTTCGTACGGCCCGAGAACGTCTCGAAGGTGGAGCGGCCCTTCGTCCGGGGTGCCCCGGACCTGGTGATGGAGGTATCCTCGCCCTCCACCCGCCGCCTGGAGCTGGTCCGCAAGCGCGAGCTGTACGAGCGGTTCGCGGTCCCCGAGTACTGGTACGTCGACCTCGACGCCGACCGGGTGGAGGTCTATCGCCTGGAAGGGGCGCAGTACGAGCCGCCCGTGCTGCTCACCCGCGTCGAAACCCTCGAGTCTCCCCAGGTCCCCGGATTCTCCATCCCGGTCGGCGACCTGCTCGGCCCACCCGAGGAATGAGTTCGCTATCCAGGGAGGTCAGCCCACCAGGTACTGCTCGATGGCCTCGGAGAATGCCCGGAAGTCTTCCAGAGAGTCCAGGTCACTCCAGACGAGGACGGGATCCACCTCCAAGTAGGCATGCACCAAGATGTTTCGGAACCCCGCCGCGGCGGTGAGCCGCTCGGCGAGCGCCTCGTCGATCACGCCAACTCGCCCCAGCTTGATGAACGCGTCCGCGTAATCCTCGGGGGTCTCGTCCGAATCCTCGGCCAGGATATGGACAGCGATGTCGATGGCAGCCTGGATCGCAATCTGGAAGTGACGCTCGGTCGCGGCTTGGAGGTCCGAGTCGGCCAGGAAACCATCCCTCCCGGCTTCCCGAACGCGCTCCAGCCTGCTGAGGCGCCGCCCGATCTCGCGAAGCCGTCTCCGGACCGACTCAGGATCGACCAAAGCGGCCTTCCTCGAGGCGGTGGTGCAGGCCCTCGTCGAGCGCGCGGCGGAGGGGGGCCATGTCGATGTACCGATCCACGGTGCGAACCCAGTGATCCACCCGGGCCTTCTCATCCCTGGAGACGAGAACGCGGCCGTCTCTCAGGACCCGGTACCCCAGCGCGACCGGGCACGTGTTGAGGACGATCACGTCGACGTCGTCCCTCCGAAGCTCCCTCGAGAGGTCTGTAATGAGGTCACGTTGCCGGTGCACCAGGTTTCCGTCTTCCCGGAGCAACACGGCGACGTCGACGTCGGAGAGCGGCGCGGCCGTTCCTCTCGCCACCGAGCCGAACAGGTACGCCGCGAGCACGTCCTCGTGCCGTTCGAGCACCGATCGGATCCGGCTTTCGGGGTCGTCCATCAACGTGAGCGTACCTCCGGCAGACCGCCAGGTCGGGATGTGAGGAGGCCGCCGTTTGGATGTCGTACCCTGCTGCTACCTTCTGACGGCCATGGCAGGAGGAGGTGAACGATGGCCACCCAGCCCAGGACGACCCGGCTCACGTACGAGGACCTCCGAGCCTTCCCCGAGGACAACCTTCGGCGGGAGCTCATCGACGGGGAGCTCGTCGTGACGGCGGCCCCGTCCACCCGCCACCAGGACGTGGTCGTTCGGCTGTGCATCCGCCTCGGTCTCTACGCTGAGGAGCGGGGCGGGAAGCTCTACGTCGCACCCACCGATGTGTTCCTCGCCGACACCAACGTGGTCGAGCCGGACGTGCTGTTCGTACGGCCCGAGAACGTCTCGAAGGTGGAGCGGCCCTTCGTCCGGGGCGCTCCGGACCTGGTGGTCGAGGTGTCCTCGCCCTCCACCCGCCGCTTGGAGCTGGTACGTAAGCGGGAGCTGTACGAGCGGTTCGGGATCCCCGAGTACTGGTTCGTCGACCTCGAGGCCGACCGGGTGGAGGTCTACCGCCTGGAGGAAGCACGCCATGGGCCGCCGGCACTCCTATCTCGAGCTGACACCCTCGAGTCGCCCCAAGCTCCCGGGTTCTCCATCCCGGTGGCCGACCTGCTCGGCCCATCCGAGGACTGATGCGTCCGGCCGCCTCCTGGCTCAAGACTACCGCCCATCATGATGTCTATGAGTTAGACTTCGTGATGTGTCACAACGGACCACGCTGACGCTTGACGACGACGTAATGACTCGTCTCAAGGTTGAGGCTCGTCGAACCGGCAAGCCACTCAAGGACGTCGTGAACGACGCCCTTCGACGGGGCCTGTCGAGCGCGGGGAAACAGGAGCGACCGCCCTTTCGGGTCATCGCGACCGATCTCGGACTTCGGCCGGGAATCGAGTTGGACGACGTGGAAGGCCTCCTCGACAGGATCGAGGGGCCCCGCCGCGCATGATCCTGATCGACGCCAACATCCTTCTCTACGCCTACGATGCCTCGAGCCCCCAGCACAAGCGCGCCCGGGTGTGGCTCGAACAAGCACTCTCCGGGGAAGATGATGTGCGGATCGCCCTCCTATCGTTGCTGGCCTTCTTGCGAATCAGCACGAACCCGGCAGTCTTCGAACGACCACTCCAGCCGGAAGACGCCATCGAGATCGTGAGGAGCTGGCTGGCGCAGCCGGGCGTCGGGGTCGCCGAACCGTCTGGACGCCACTGGACTGTTCTGGCGGGCCTCGCCCAGGCCGGCAGGGCCCGGGGACCCCTGCTCATGGACGCTCACCTGGCCGCGCTCGCAATGGAGCACGGGTCCATGTTGTGCACCACCGATCGCGACTTCGCGCGCTTCCCCCAGCTTCGGTTCCGCGATCCCTTGGGAGCGTGACAATTCGAGCCGGCGCAGTCGGGGAACAATGGGGCCGCTTGCGCGCGTTATAGCTGGCAGGATGCGGTGCGCAGTGGTATGGTCACGCCCGTGACACCGGGCCGACCGGTGAGGTCGAGAGCCCGGCGTTGACACTTGCGCCTTTCTTTCCTACACTGAGCGGTTGCCGTGCCGTCTCCCGCCTGTCCATCTTCACGCCTGTAGTTCGTCGTCCTCAACCCAAGGGGGATCGTGTTGCCTGATCTGCTCGTTCCTGGTCGCGAACGTGTGAGCTTCGCCAAGCTCGAAGAGCCCCTGCCCCTTCCCGATCTGGTGGGGGTGCAGCGCGAGTCGTTCGACTGGCTGCTGTCCGAGGGAATCAAGGAAGTCCTGGAGGAGATCTCCCCGATCGAGGACTTCACCGAGCAGTTTCAGCTGTTCTTCGGCTCCCACCACTTCAAGGAGATCAAGCACTCCGAGGAGGAGTGCAAGGACAAGGACATGACCTACTCGGCGGCGCTGTTCGTCGAGTGCTCGTTCGTCAACAAGACGACCGGCGAGATCAAGGAGCAGGAGGTCTTCATGGGCGACTTCCCCATGATGACCTCGAAGGGCACCTTCATCATCAACGGGACCGAGCGAGTCGTGGTCTCGCAGCTGGTCCGGAGCCCCGGCGTCTACTTCGACCGCAGCATCGACAAGACCTCCGACAAGGACGTCTACCTGGCCAAGGTCATCCCGGGCCGGGGGGCGTGGCTGGAGTTCGACGTCGACAAGCGCGACACCGTGGGCGTGCGCATCGACCGCAAGCGCCGCCAGCACGTGACCGTGCTGCTGAAGGCCATGGGGTGGACGGAGGAGGAGATCCTCTCCCTGTTCGACGACGCCCCCTCCATCAAGCTGACCCTGGAGAAGGATCACGTCGGCTCGCCGGAGGAGGCCCTGGAGGACATCTACCGGCGCCTGCGCCCGGGCGAGCCGCCCACGGCCGAGTCCGCCCGGACCCTGCTGGAGAACCTGTTCTTCAACCACAAGCGCTACGACCTGGCCCGGGTGGGCCGCTACAAGGTCTCCAAGAAGCTGGGGGAGGCCGACCCGGCCCTCGCCGCCCAGCTCAAGGCGAAGTTCAACGCCATGAAGGAGCTGGACAACCCGGACCGCAAGGGCTGGGAGCAGCCCCGGTACCGCGTGTTCGCCACGCTCCAGTCGGGCGAGTCCGGCCAGGGCGCGCCCAAGGAGAAGACCGTCCTCACCTACGAGGACATCCTGAAGGCGGTCCGGTACCTGGTCCGGCTGCACGCCGGCGAGGAGGGCTACGAGCCCGACGACATCGACCACTTCGGGAACCGCCGCCTCCGCAGCGTGGGCGAGCTGATCCAGAACCAGATCCGGATCGGCCTGTCGCGCATGGAGCGGGTGGTCCGCGAGCGCATGACCACCCAGGACGTGGAGGCCATCACGCCGCAGACCCTCATCAACATCCGCCCGGTGGTGGCGTCCATCAAGGAGTTCTTCGGAACGTCGCAGCTGTCCCAGTTCATGGACCAGACCAACACGCTGGCGGGCCTGACCCACAAGCGCCGCCTGTCGGCGCTCGGCCCGGGCGGCCTGTCCCGGGAGCGGGCCGGGTTCGAGGTCCGTGACGTCCACCCGTCCCACTACGGCCGGATGTGTCCCATCGAGACGCCGGAGGGCCCGAACATCGGCCTGATCGGCTCGCTCTCGTCGTTCGGGCGCATCAACCCGTACGGGTTCATCGAGACGCCGTACCGGAAGGTGGTGAAGGGCCGGGTCACCGACCAGATCGACTACCTGTCGGCGGACGAGGAGGACCTGCACGTCATCGCCCAGGCCAACACGCCGCACGACCCCAAGAACGGGAAGTTCTCCGAGGGGCGGGTCCTGGTGCGGCGCAAGCACGGCGAGGTCGACTACGTCGCTCCTGACGAGGTCGACTACATGGACGTCTCGCCGAAGCAGCTGGTGAGCGTGGCCGCGGCGCTGATCCCCTTCCTGGAGCACGACGACGCCAACCGGGCCCTCATGGGCGCGAACATGCAGCGCCAGGCGGTCCCGCTGCTGAAGTCGGAGGCCCCGCTGATCGGGACGGGCGTGGAGTTCCGCACCGCGGTGGACGCGGGCGACGTGGTGCTGGCCGACGAGGCCGGGGTGGTGGAGGACGTCTCCGCTGACGACGTCGTGGTCCGGGGCCGCACCGGCAACCTCAAGACCTACCGCATGCTGAAGTTCCGACGGTCCAACCAGGGCACCTGCATCAACCAGAAGCCCATCGTGTCGGTGGGCGACAAGGTGGCGAAGGGCCAGGTCATCGCGGACGGCCCGTCCACCGACATGGGCGAGCTCGCGCTGGGCCGGAACCTCCTGGTGGCGTTCATGCCGTGGGAGGGCCACAACTACGAGGACGCCATCGTCATCTCCGAGCGGCTGGTGAAGGACGACGTGCTCACGTCGATCCACATCGAGGAGCACGAGGTCGACGCCCGGGACACCAAGCTCGGGGCCGAGGAGATCACCCGGGACATCCCGAACGTCTCCGAGGAGATCCTGAAGGATCTCGACGAGCGCGGCATCGTGCGCATCGGGGCCGAGGTGAACCCGGGCGACTACCTGGTGGGCAAGGTCACGCCGAAGGGCGAGACCGAGCTCACGCCAGAGGAGCGCCTGCTGCGCGCGATCTTCGGTGAGAAGGCCCGGGAGGTCCGGGACACCTCGCTGAAGGTCCCCCACGGCGAGTCCGGCAAGGTCATCGGGGTGCGGGTGTTCGCCCGGGAGGACGGCGACGAGCTGGCCCCCGGCGTGAACCAGCTGGTCCGGGTGTACGTGGCCCAGAAGCGGAAGATCTCCGACGGCGACAAGCTGGCCGGCCGCCACGGGAACAAGGGCGTCATCGCCCGGATCCTTCCCGAGGAGGACATGCCGTTCCTGGAGGACGGCACGCCGTGCGACATCATCCTGAACCCGCTGGGGGTCCCGTCCCGGATGAACCTGGGGCAGGTCCTCGAGGCGCACCTCGGGTACGCGGCGGCCATGGGGTTCAAGTTCGACGGCCAGATCAAGGAGGGGCCGATCCACGTGGCCTCGCCGGTGTTCGACGGGGCCCGGGAGCACGAGATCCTGGAAGCCATCCGGAGCTCGCAGCCGAACAAGGACGGCGACCGCCTCATCGACGACTCGGGCAAGGCCCGGCTGTTCGACGGGCGGAGCGGCCAGCCCTACGAGGAGCCGGTGGCCATCGGGTACGTCTACATCATGAAGCTGCTGCACCTGGTGGACGACAAGATCCACGCCCGGTCCACCGGCCCGTACTCGATGATCACGCAGCAGCCCCTGGGCGGGAAGGCCCAGTTCGGCGGGCAGCGGTTCGGGGAGATGGAGGTGTGGGCGCTCGAGGCCTACGGCGCGGCGTACGCCCTCCAGGAGCTCCTGACCATCAAGTCCGACGACGTGCTGGGCCGGGTCAAGGTGTACGAGGCCATCGTGAAGGGCGAGAACATCCCCGAGCCGGGCATCCCGGAGTCCTTCAAGGTCCTGATCAAGGAGATGCAGTCCCTGTGCCTGAACGTCGAGGTCCTCTCGGCGGAGGGGCAGGAGATCGAGATGCGGGAGACCGACGAGGACGTGTTCCGGGCGGCGGAGGAGCTCGGGATCGACCTGTCGAGGCGCGAGCCCGCCGGGGCGGATTTCGACTGATGCGGGCCACACGCGTGCATCGGCAAGGGGAAGTGACGGAAGTGGAAGCGACGACTGACATGAAGGGGGCGCGGCGCTAGTGCTCGACGTCAACTACTTCGATGAGCTGCGGATCGGGCTGGCCACGGCGGACCAGATCCGGGCGTGGTCGAACGGCGAGGTCAAGAAGCCGGAGACCATCAACTACCGGACCCTGAAGCCGGAGAAGGACGGCCTGTTCTGCGAGCGCATCTTCGGTCCCACCCGGGACTGGGAGTGCCACTGCGGGAAGTACAAGCGGGTGCGGTTCAAGGGGATCATCTGCGAGCGCTGCGGCGTGGAGATCACCCGGGCCAAGGTCCGCCGGGAGCGCATGGGCCACATCGAGCTGGCCGCCCCGGTCACGCACATCTGGTACTTCAAGGGCGTCCCGTCCCGCCTGGGCTACCTGCTGGACATCGCACCGAAGGACCTCGAGCGGATCATCTACTTCGCCGCCTACGTGATCACCCGCCTGGACACCGAGCGCCGCCACCGCGACCTCCCCGAGATCGAGAAGGACATCGACGAGGAGAAGCGGGAGGTCGACCGGCACCGCGACGAGGAGATCCAGGACCGGCTGTCCGAGCTGGAGGAGCGCCTCCGCGAGCTGGAGGCCGAGGGTGCCAAGGGCGCCCAGCTGTCGGCCGCCCGGCGGGAGGCCCAGCGCGAGATCGAGCGCCTCACCGAGGCCTCCAAGCGGGAGACCGACCAGCTGGACCAAGTACTGGACGCGTTCCGGGACCTGAAGGTGAAGCAGCTGGTGGCCGACGACGCGGTGTACCGCCAGCTCCGGGAGCGCTACGGCGACTACTTCGACGGCGGCATGGGCGCAGAGGCCATCAAGCGCCTGCTGCTCGACCTCGACCTGGAGGCCGAGGCGGAGTTCCTGCGCGAGCAGATCCGCACGGCCAAGGGCACCCGCCGCCAGAAGGCCATCAAGCGGCTGAAGGTGGCGTCGAACTTCATCGGCACCAAGAACTCGCCGATGGGCATGGTCCTGGACGCCATCCCGGTGATCCCGCCGGACCTGCGGCCCATGGTGCAGCTGGACGGTGGGCGGTTCGCCACCTCCGACCTGAACGACCTGTACCGCCGGGTCATCAACCGGAACAACCGGCTGAAGCGGCTGCTGGACCTCCAGGCCCCCGAGATCATCGTGAACAACGAGAAGCGGATGCTCCAGGAGGCCGTGGACGCGCTGTTCGACAACGGCCGCCGGGGCCGTCCGGTCACCGGCCCGGGCAACCGCCCGCTGAAGTCGCTGTCCGACATGCTGAAGGGCAAGCAGGGCCGGTTCCGCCAGAACCTGCTGGGCAAGCGGGTCGACTACTCGGGCCGTTCCGTGATCGTGGTCGGGCCGGAGCTGAAGCTGCACCAGTGCGGCCTGCCCAAGCAGATGGCACTGGAGCTGTTCAAGCCGTTCGTGATGAAGCGGCTCGTGGACCAGGCCCTCGCGCAGAACATCAAGAGCGCGAAGCGGATGGTGGAGCGGGCCCGTCCGCAGGTGTGGGACGTGCTGGAGGAGGTCATCCGGGAGCACCCGGTCATGCTGAACCGGGCGCCCACCCTGCACCGCCTGGGCATCCAGGCCTTCGAGCCGGTGCTGGTGGAGGGCAAGGCCATCCAGATCCACCCGCTGGTGTGCACGGCGTTCAACGCCGACTTCGACGGCGACCAGATGGCCGTGCACGTGCCGCTGTCCGCCGAGGCGCAGGCCGAGGCTCGGGTCCTCATGCTGTCGGCGAACAACATCCTGTCGCCGGCCCACGGGCGCCCGATCGCCGTGCCCACCCAGGACATGGTGCTCGGGATGTACTACCTCACGCTGTCGCGAGAGCGTCCCAAGAAGGACGAGGCCATCCCGCGGTTCTCGTCGCCGGCCGAGGCGCTGCTGGCCGAGGACGCCGGGATGATCCACCTCCACGACATCATCCGGGTCCGCCTGCCCGGCAAGGCGATGCCGCCCGAGCTGGCGGCTTCCTCGAACGGGGACGGCGAGTCGAACGGCCGCGTGCGGCTGGTGGAGACCACGGTGGGCCGGGTCATCTTCAACGAGGCCTTCCCGCTCGACTTCCCGTACGTGGACCGCCACGTGCTGAAGGGCGACGTCGGCGAGCTGGTGGACGAGTGCGTCCGCCAGTACGACCGGGCGTCGGTGCAGCGGATCCTGGACGACCTCAAGCGGCTGGGGTTCCACTACGCCACCCGGGCCGGGGTCACCCTCGGGGTCGAGGACGTCACCACGCCCAAGGACAAGGCCAAGATCCTGGACGAGTACGAGAAGCGGGCCCAGAAGGTCGAGCAGCAGTTCCGCAAGGGGATCATCACCGACGACGAGCGCAAGCAGGAGCTCATCGAGATCTGGACCCAGGCCACCGACGACGTCAAGGACGCCATGGAGGCCGAGTTCTCGCCCACCAACCCGATCTACATGATGGCCAACTCGGGAGCCCGAGGGAACATCCAGCAGATCCGCCAGATCGCCGGCATGCGTGGCCTGGTGGCCAACCCGAAGGGCGAGATCATCCCCCGGCCGATCAAGGCCAACTTCCGTGAGGGGCTCACCGTGCTGGAGTACTTCATCTCCACCCACGGCGCCCGGAAGGGCCTGGCCGACACGGCCCTGCGGACCGCCGACTCGGGGTACCTGACCCGTCGTCTGGTGGACGTGGCCCAGGAGGTCATCATCCGGGAGGACGACTGCGGGACCGACCGGGGCATCCCCGCCCGGGTCAACACGGTCACGCCGAAGGGCGACCGGGTGCCGACCGGGCACGCGGACACGGCGCTGTTCGGCCGGGTGCTGGCCGAGGACGTGAAGGTCGAGCGGACCAAGGTGGCCTCGAAGGGCGACCTCCTCGACGACGTCAGCATGGCCAAGATCGTGGACAGCGGGGTGGAGCGGGTGTACGTCCGCTCCGTCCTGACCTGTGAGGCGGAGTACGGCGTGTGCCGCCTGTGCTACGGCCGCAACCTCGCGGTGGGCCGGCTGGTCGACATCGGCGAGGCCGTCGGCATCATCGCCGCGCAGTCCATCGGCGAGCCCGGCACGCAGCTCACCATGCGGACGTTCCACACCGGTGGTGTGGCCGGCGAGGACATCACGCACGGCCTCCCCCGGGTCCAGGAGCTGTTCGAGGCCCGCCGTCCCAAGGGAGAGGCCCAGATCACCGAGCTCCCCGGCACGGTCCAGATCGAGGAGGACGAGGAGAAGAAAGTCCGCCGGATCACCGTGACCTCGGACGACGGCGACCAGGTCCAGTACGCGGTGTCACTGCGCGCGCGGCTGGCGGTCTCCGACGGCGACCGGGTCGAGGTGGGCCAGCAGCTCACCGAGGGTTCCGTCAACCCGCACGAGAAGCTCCGCGTCGAAGGGGTCCAGGCCCTCCAGCTGCACCTGGTGGAGGAGGTCCAGCAGGTCTACCGGAGCCAGGGCGTGACGATCAACGACAAGCACATCGAGCTGATCATCCGGCAGATGCTGCGGAAGGTGCACATCATCGAGCCGGGCGACACCGACTTCCTGCCCGGTGAGCTGGTGGACCGGAAGCGCTTCGAGGAGAAGAACTCCGAAGTGGTGGAGGGCGGCGGCGAGCCCGCGTCGGCCCGGCCGATCCTCATGGGGATCACCAAGGCCGCCCTGGCCACGGACTCGTGGCTGTCCGCGGCCTCGTTCCAGGAGACCACCCGGGTCCTGACGGACGCCGCCATCAGCGCGAAGTCCGACCCGCTGCTCGGCCTGAAGGAGAACGTGATCATCGGCAAGCTCATCCCCGCGGGGACGGGCCTGAGCCGGTACCGAAACCTTCAGGTCAAGATCAAGCCCGAGTTCATCCCCGAGTACTGGCACGTCCGCCAGCGGGAGCTGGCCCAGGAGATGGGCGAGCCCGCGGAGGGCGACGGCGAGTACCGCCGGATGACCCGGGAAGAAGCCGAGCGGGCCCTGGGCGGCCTCGCCCCCGTGGAGGGCGGCGAGGAGTAGCCGAGGCCGGCCGGCCCGTCCGGCGAGCAGAACCAAGGCGAGAGGGCCGGGGGCGTCCCGGCCCTCCTCGCGTAACGGGTTCGTGTCACAGGGCGGTGCTACAGTCGGCTTCGAGATGGAAGCCTCGGATCGAGGATCGACCACCTCGCCGCCCGCATGGACTCCAGATTCGATGCGCTCGAGGCCCGTTTCGAAGCACGGTTCGACGCCGTGGACGCTCGCTTCGACGCCGTGGATCGCCGGTTCGACGCGCTGATCGCGCGCTTGGACGCCCGGTTCGACGCGATGGACCGCCGCTTCGATGCCCTCATCGCCCGGATGGACCACATGAACGCCCGGATCGATTCGCAGGCGGAGCGCATCGACGTCCATCTCGATCGCCATGCCGAAGGGGCATGACCGGCGGCTATTCGGTCTTCCGGGCCAGGTCCAGCAGCACCTCCTGCACCTGGGAGGGGCCGGCCAGGATGTCCCCCGAGAGGTAGTCGGGTCCCCCTTCCCAGTCGGTGACCACGCCGCCGGCCTCCTCGATCAGCAGCCCGCCCGCGGCCACGTCCCACGCGGAGAGACGCAGCTCGAAGAACCCGTCGAACACGCCCGCGGCCACCCAGGCCAGGTCCAGGGAGGCGGCGCCGGGCCGCCGGAGGTCCTCGAACCGCTCCAGGCTTCGCAGGAGCATCCGGCCGTACCGGGGCACCAGGTCCTTGTGCCGAAACGGGAAGCCCGTGGCCACCACGGCTTGGGACGGGTCGCGCAGGGACACGCGGAGCGGGCGCGCCGCCCGCGATCGCCGGTGCTCGACCACGGTGGCCCCCTCGCCGCGAGCCGCCGAGTACGTCTCCTCCAGGAACGGCGCGTGCACGACCCCCACGACGGGCCGTCCCTGCTCGACCAGGGCCACGGACACTCCCACCAGGGGGAACCGGTGCAGGAAGTTGGTGGTGCCGTCCAGCGGGTCGACCACCCAGTACCGGTCGCCCCCGTGCCCGCCCTCCTCCTCGCCCACCACCGGGATGCCGGGCGCCGCCGCCACCAGGGCCTCGACGACCACTCGCTCGCTGTGCCGGTCCACCTCCGTCACGTAGTCGCCCGGGCCGTTCTTGATGGTGGCCTGGGTGGCTTCGGCGCCCGCGCCGTCCGCGCCGTCCGCGCCGGCCCGGCGGACGACCTCGCCACCAGCCACCGCGGCCGCCCGGGCCGCGTCGAGCAGGCGATCGAGCGATCGGGAGTCCGCCACGGCGGCCCACGCTAGCAAAGGGCCGGTCAGGAGGCCTCTCGTGCGTGTACACTAAGGCTCCCGAGCGCATCGGTTGTCTTGCTGCAATTGTGAGCAAATTGACAGCCCACGCTGCGGACTAGTACCTTTGACGATTGCGGTTCGATGCGGATCGCAATCCAAGAACGTACGAGGGGGACCCATAAGGGAGCTTCGGTCGCAAGGGCAGCACCCTGGAGGCCGGGCCTGCGGGTCCGGCTTTTTGACGGTCCCCCGAAGCATGAGAAGGCGAGCGTTGCAGACGAGAGAGCCATGCCCACCATTCAACAGCTGGTCAGGAACGGGCGAGAGCGCCCGCGGAGCAAGACGAAGAGCCCCGCTCTTCGAGGATCTCCGCAGCGGCGCGGTGTCTGCACGCGTGTGTACACGACCACCCCGAAGAAGCCGAACTCGGCGCTCCGGAAGGTTGCCCGAGTCCGGCTGACGTCGGGCATCGAGGTCACCGCCTACATCCCCGGAATCGGCCACAACCTCCAGGAGCACTCCATCGTGCTCGTGCGGGGAGGCCGGGTGAAGGACCTCCCGGGCGTTCGCTACAAGATCGTCCGCGGCACCCTCGACACCGCCGGAGTCCGTGACCGGAAGAAGGCGCGCTCTCGCTACGGCGCCAAGAAGAGCCAGTAGGAGCGGTCGATGCCCAGGAAGGGACAAGCGGTCAAGCGCGAGATCGAGCCGGATCCGATCTATCAGAACCCGCTCGTCACGCAGCTCATCAACAAGGTGCTGCTGCACGGCAAGAAGAGCGTTGCCGAGCGCACGGTGTACAAGGCGCTCGAGGTCATCAGCGAGCGCACGGCGAACGACCCGGTCATCACGCTGAAGAAGGCCGTGGAGAACGCCCGGCCGCTGCTCGAGGTGCGCTCGCGGCGGGTCGGCGGGGCCACGTACCAGGTACCGGTGGAGGTCCGGCCGTCGCGGGGGACCACGCTCGCCCTGCGGTGGCTGGTGAACTACACCCGGCAGCGGCGGGAGCACACCATGGCCGACCGGCTGGTCGGCGAGATCATGGACGCCTCCACGGGCCAAGGGGCGTCGGTGAAACGACGCGAGGACCTGCACAAGATGGCCGAGGCCAACCGGGCCTTCGCGCACTACCGATGGTGATCGTCGAGGAGGAATTCGACCGCCGGACCCCCGGGTCCGGCGGATCGGTGACGGGGCTCGGGGGCCTCGACAGCGAGGCCCCGAGCGATAGGCCCCCGGTGGGGCAGACAGGGGTGGCATAGATGGCGACCCCGGCGAGGAAGTTGGAACAGGTGGCACAGACAGCGCAGGCAACGAGAGAACGGCAGGCCGGAGGGGCCGGCAAGGGCGGCCTCGTCATCCGGGAATATCCGCTCGCCCGGACCCGGAACATCGGGATCATGGCTCACATCGACGCGGGCAAGACCACGACGACCGAACGGATCCTCTACTACACCGGCAAGGCCTACAAGATCGGCGAGGTCCACGAGGGCACGGCCCAGATGGACTGGATGGTCCAGGAGCGCGAGCGGGGCATCACCATCACCTCCGCCGCCACCACCACCCGGTGGAAGGACCACTGGATCAACATCATCGACACCCCGGGACACGTGGACTTCACCGTCGAGGTGGAGCGGTCCCTGCGGGTGCTGGACGGGGCCGTCGCCGTGTTCGACGCGGTGGCGGGCGTGGAGCCCCAGACCGAGACGGTGTGGCGCCAGGCCGACCGCTACCACGTCCCCCGGATCTGCTTCGTAAACAAGATGGACCGCACCGGCGCGGACTTCCAGCGCACCGTGGGCATGATCGAGGACCGCCTCGGGATGCCGGCGCTGGTGGTCCAGCTGCCGTGGGGCGCCGAGCAGAGCTTCAAAGGTGTCATCGACCTCATCGAGATGAAGGCGCTGCACTGGGCGGACGAGAGCGGCATGGGCGAGGAGTGGGAGACCCTGGAGATCCCCGAGGAGCTCCGGGAGGCCGCGACGCAGGCCCGCCACGACCTCTTCGAGAAGCTGGCCGACCACGACGCCGACCTCATGGAGAAGTACGTCCAGGAGGAGGAGCCCACGCCCGTGGAGCTCCGCCGGGCCATCCGCCGGGCCACGCTGGCCACGGAGGGCACGCCCGTGCTGTGCGGGAGCGCCTTCAAGAACAAGGCCATCCAGCCGCTGCTGGACGCCATCGTGGCGTACCTCCCGTCGCCGCTCGACGTCCCGCCGCTGACCGGGCACGTGCCCGGCGACGGTGAGGCCGTCCGCGAGCCCGCCGACGACCAGCCGTTCAGCGCGCTGGCCTTCAAGATCATGACCGACCCCTACGTGGGCCGGCTGACCTACCTCCGGGTGTACTCGGGGGTGCTCCGGACCGGCGCCCACATCCTGAACTCCACCCGCGACCGCAAGGAGCGCATCGGCCGGATCCTCCAGATGCACGCGAACCACCGGGAGGACATGGACGCCGCGTTCACCGGCGACATCGTCGCGGTGGTGGGGCTGAAGCACACCACCACCGGCGACACGCTGTGCGACCCGGCCAACCCCATCGTGCTCGAGTCCATCACGTTCCCGACGCCGGTGATCTCGGTGGCGGTGGAGCCGAAGACCAAGGCCGACCAGGACAAGCTGGCCATCTCGATGGCGAAGCTGGCCGACGAGGACCCCACGTTCGTGGTCAAGCACGACGACGAGACGGGCCAGACCATCATCTCGGGCATGGGCGAGCTCCACCTGGAAGTGCTGGTGGACCGTCTGGTGCGGGAGTTCAACGTGGGCGCCAACGTGGGCAAGCCCCAGGTGGCCTACCGGGAGACCATCCGCAAGCCCGTGCACAAGGTGGAGGGCCGCTACATCAAGCAGACCGGCGGCCGGGGCCAGTACGGCCACGTCTACATCGACCTCGAGCCCACGGGCTCGGGCGGCGGGTACGAGTTCATCAACAAGATCGTGGGCGGCTCCATCCCCCGGGAGTACATCCCGTCGGTGGACCAGGGCATCCAGGAGGCGCTGGAGTCGGGGGTGCTGGCGGGATACCCGCTGGTGGACGTGCGGGCCACGCTGGTGGACGGGTCGTACCACGAGGTGGACTCGTCGGAGATGGCGTTCAAGATCGCCGGCCAGATCGCGCTGCGGGAGGCCGCCCGGCGGGCGGACCCGGTGCTGCTGGAGCCGGTCATGGAGTTCGAGGTCATCACCCCCGAGGAGTTCATGGGCGACGTGATGGGCGACGTCACGGCGCGGCGGGGACGGATCGAGCGCATCGACGAGCGCAGCGGCATGCGGGCCATCCGCGTGGTGGTGCCGCTGGCGGAGCTGTTCGGCTACGCCACCGAGCTGCGCTCGCGGACCCAGGGCCGGGCCTCGCACACGCCGATGCAGCTGCACGCGTACCAGGAAGTCCCGCAGCAGCTCGCGCGCGAGATCATCGCGCGGGTTCGCGGAGAGTAGGAGAGGACATGTCGAAGAAGAAGTTCGAGCGGACCAAGCCCCACGTGAACATCGGCACGATCGGGCACATCGACCACGGCAAGACCACCCTCACCGCGGCCATCACCAAGGTGCTGGCGGACAAG
>JALYLZ010000111.1 GCA_030774015.1 Actinomycetota bacterium
GCCGAGGCCGTGCCGGCCCGCACGGCGCCCGCACCGGCGGCCCGGCCCACCGCGGCCGGCCCGCGCGAGGAAGCCGTCCCCATGACCCACATCCGCAAGGCCATCGCCAAGCACATGGTGGCGTCGCTGCAGACCTCCGCCCGGGCCTGGAACCTGGTCGAGGTCAACATGGAGAACATCGCCCGGCTCCGCGAGCGGGCCAAGGACGCGTTCAAAGCGCGGGAGGGGATCGGCCTCACGTTCATGCCCTTCCTGGCCCGGGCGCTGTGCGACGCGCTGCTGGCGTTCCCGGACGTGAACGGGGAGCTCCGGGACGACCAGATCGTCCTGAAGCGATACGTGAACCTGGGGATCGCGGTGGCCTACGACGAGGGCCTGATCGTGCCCGTGGTCAAGGACGCCGACGGGATGAACCTGGTGGGGCTGGCCCGGGCCATCAACGACGTGGCCACCCGGGCCCGGTCCAAGAAGCTGAAGCCGGACGAGGTGCACGGGAGCACCTTCACCATCACCAACCCCGGCCCGTACGGCTCGATCATGAGCGTCCCCATCATCAACCAGCCGAACACGGCGATCCTCGCCTTCGACGCGATCGAGAAGCGCCCGGTGGTGATCGACGACGCCATCGCCATCCGGCACATGGTGTACCTGTCGATGTCGTGGGACCATCGCGTCATCGACGGCGCCGCTGCCGCGCAGTTCCTGGGCCGCTTGAAGCAGAACCTGGAGACGTGGGACTTCACCCCCGAGCTCCAGGCCTACCTGCCACAGCCATGACCGGGACTGCCTGGCTGGTTCGGCCGGAGGGGCTGGTGCCCTACGCCGTCGCGTTCGACGCCATGCACGAGCTGGCCGAGCTCCGGGCGGCCGGAGACATCCCGGACGTCCTGATCCTGCTGGAGCACCCCCCCGTGTACACGGCCGGGCGGCGGGCCGATCCCACGCACGTGCGATGGACCGAGACCCAGATCGAGGCGGCGGGCGCCGAGCTCCACCACGTGGACCGGGGCGGCAGCGTGACCTTCCACGGGCCCGGCCAGCTGGTGGGCTATCCCATCCTGGACCTGGGGTCCCGCCCCGACGTGATCGCCCACCTCCGCCGGATCGAGCGGGCCGTGATCCTGGCGTGCCACGACGTCGGGGTTGAGTTGGGGCGGGACCCGGAGGCGACCGGGGTGTGGGCGGGCGACCGGAAGGCGTGCGCCATCGGGGTCAAGCTGACCCGGGCCCGGATCACCCTGCACGGGTTCGCCCTGAACTGCTCGACCGACCTCGCGTGGTTCGACGCCATCGTCCCCTGCGGCCTGGCCGACCGGGGGGTCGTGTCCCTCTCGGAGCTGGCCGGCCGGCCGGTCACGGTGGCCGAGATGGTCCCGCTCGTCGCGACGCGGTTCCAGGAGGTCTTCCACCGGAGTCTGGCCCCGGCTCCTCCCGAGGTGATGGCGAACGTCTTGACTGCCGGTCGGGCTGGGCGGTAATAGAGAGCCCCCAGAAGCGCTCCGGATCTCGTTGGGAGGGTCACTCGGCTTGGGGATCGACCAGGAACGTATCGCGTCTCTCCGGTCGTATGTCGACCATGAGCTGGGCATCCAGGAGACCTTCGTCCAGCCCCGGATCGGCGGGGCCCGGACCGTGGGCGTCCTGTCCACCCCACTCGGCTCGCCGCTTCTCGGAGGGTGGGTCATCTGCCACTCCTTCGCCCTGGAGCAGGTGTACCTCCAGTCCCTGGAGTCGGCCCTGGCTCGCCGGCTGGCCTCGGCCGGATTCGCCGTCCTGCGATTCCACACCCAGGGATACGGCGACAGCGAGCTCGGGACCGAGCAAATCAGCCTTCGCTCGCACGTCGACCAGGCCAAAGAGGCCGCCGGCGTGGTGGCCGGGGAGGCCGGGGTGGAGCGGATCGGCTTCGCGGGAATCCGGCTGGGAGGAACCGTGGCCGCGCTGGCGGCGGACGCGGCCGGCGCCGCGGGACTGGTGGCCGTCGCGCCAGCGGTCGACGGCGAGGCCTACGTCCAGTGGATGACGAAGCAGGCCAGGCTGACCGAGGTGTCGAGCGGTGAGAAGACGCTCCCGGGCGACCCCATCGCCGAGCTCATGGCCAGGGGGACGCTCGACGTGCTGGGGTTCCCGCTCCGGCGGGAGGTGTACGAGGAGATCCGGGCCCTGGACCTCGCCGACGCGCTCCAGGGGTTCCGGGGCGACGCGCTGCTGCTCCAGGTCTCCCGGACAGCAGGCCCTGATCCGGCCCTTCGCCGGCTGGCCGAGCGGCTCCGGGCGCTGGGAGCTCGGGCCGACCTCGAGGTCCTGGCCGATCCGAGAGCCCTCCGCCTTGGGTTCCCGCGGTTCCGCAGGAGCAAGGACGGCCGCAAGGAGGACGTCCAGGGCGACCTCACGGAAGGGGTCGTCGGCGCTGTGGCCGCGTGGTGCCGGGACCGGCGATGGCAGGCGGCGGAGGTCCCGTCGTGAACGCGGTGATGGAGCACCCCCTGTTCGTGCCGGTCGGGGCCGGGCACACGGCAGCGGTGCTGGCCGTGCCGGAGGGCGAGGCCAGGGCGCTGGTGCTGCTGCTGCCCGGGTTCGGGGTGGGACGGAGCCACAAGACCAGGATCTGGACGCTGGTGGCACGCGGCCTGGCCGAGCGGGACATCGCTTCCATCCGGATCGACTACCAGGGGCACGGGGACAGCACCGGCTCGGTCGAGAAGGTGGAGCTCGACACCCCCGCCATGGACGAGGCCGTGGCCGCCACCGACCTGGGGAAGGACCTCGTGGGCGTGGAATCCGTCGGCGTGGTGGGGAACTGCTTCGGGGCCCGGACGGCCGTGTCGTTCGCGGAGCACCGCGACGACTGCCGCAGCGCGGCCCTCGTGCTGCCGGGCGGGTTCAACGTCCTGTTCGAGGCCAGGGCCGGGAGCGGACCAATGGACCCGGCGGGGAACGGCGCAGGGGGTCGCGGGCGCGGCGCCCGGTCCATCCTCGGGGCCCTCCGCCGCCGTCCTCCCCGTCCCCGGGGCGAGGACGCGAACGTCCGGTTCATCCCGGAGGTGAGCCGGGCCCTGGCCTCGACCGACCTGCTGTTCGTCCTGCCGGGGATCGAGGAGCGCCGCCGGATCCTCCAGGACGCCATCGACGAGCTGCCCGCGGCGAACGGGGACGGGAGGGGGGGGCACGTTGCCGTGGAGACGCTCCGGGCGTCCAACGCCATGAGCGCGAACATCCCGGTCGAGGCGCAGCCGGCCCTCGTTGACATGCTCGTCACCTGGATGGATCGGACCATGCCGTCACGCGCCGAGCCCGCTCCCGCGGCAAGGGCAGACGGGCCCTGACCCAGGACGGCAGGAGGGAGCATCGTGGACGAAACAGATACAACGGACGACGTGGCGCGGCGCATCCGCGCGTTCATCAACGACGAGCTGCTGTTCGAGGACATCGACGTTGCCGACGAAACGCCGCTGCTCGAGGACCTCGTCGACTCCGTGGGGCTCATGGAGCTGGTCACGTTCATCGAGCAGGAGTTCGAGCTGACCATCGACCAGGGCGAGATCGACCAGCGGAACTTCGAGTCCGTCGGAGCCATCGCCGCGTGGGTGGAGAGCCTGCTCGAGGACAAGCGGTCGACCGCGCGGTGAAGCCGCGTCCGGCCAGCGTCATCGAGTGGGCCTCGCCCGAGCAGGCCGAGTTCTTCTCCACGGTGACCCGCCTGGCGCGAACGGTCACCTCGGACACCCGGGACCGGGACCGGTCGTCGGCGTTCTCGCGGCGGGCCTGGGACCGGTGCGCGGAGGTGGGGCTGCACGGCCTCCCCGCCCCCGAGGAGTACGGCGGCTCGGGCGCGGACGCCACCACCACGATGCTGGCGCTGGAGGCGCTCGGGTACGGCTGCCCGGACAACGGGCTGGTGTTCAGCGTGCAGGCCCACCTGTGGACCAGCGTGGTCCCGGTGTGGAAGTTCGGAACCGATGAGCAGCGGCAGCGGTGGTTGCCCGGGCTGTGCTCCGGGAAGCTCATCGGGTGCCACGCCGCCACCGAGCCGGAAGCGGGCTCGGACGTCTTCGGCATGAGCGCCACGGCCCGCGCCGTCGAGGGCGGCTACGTCCTGAACGGGCGGAAGGTGTTCATCACCAACGCGCCGGTGGCCGACCTGCTGATCGTGTTCGCCCGGACCTCGAAGGGCATCGGCCCCATCGGGATCACCGCGTTCATGCTGGAAGCCGGCACGCCGGGCTGCTCCATCACCGAGATGGACAAGATGGGCCTGCGGACCTCACCGATGGGCGAGATCGCGCTGGAGGACTGCCTGGTGCCGGAGCCCGCGGTGCTCGGGAGGGTGGGCCGGGGCGGTGAGGTGTTCCAGACGTCGATGGCCTGGGAGCGGGCCTGCATCATGGCCAGCCACGTCGGGACGATGCGGCGAACCATGGAGGCCTGCATCGACTACGCCCGGTCCCGCCGCCAGTACGGCAAGCCCATCGGGAAGTACGAGTCCGTGGCGGACAAGATCGCGAACATGAAGGTCGCCGTGGACGCGTCCCGGGCGCTGGTGCTGCGGGTGGGATGGCTGATGGACAACGGGATGGATGCCTCGCTGGAGGCGGCGGTGGCCAAGGTGTTCGTGAGCGAGGCCAGCGTGCGGACCCATCTGGACGCCGTGCAGATCCACGGCGGGTACGGCTACATGACCGAGACCGAGGTGGAGCGGGCACTCCGGGACGCCATCGGCGGGACCATCTACTCGGGGACCTCCGAGATCCAGCGCCGGATCATCGCCCGGGGCCTCGGGCTGTAGGGCGTCGAGGGCGGCAGGCGTGGCCCCGGGATTCCTGCTCCAGCACCTGGTCGAGGAGGCCGCCGCGGCGAACCCGGACCGGGAGGCCGTGCGGTGCCGCGGCCGGTCGCTGACCTACGGCCAGCTGGAGGCCGCTTCGGCGTCCCTGGCCCGGACGCTGGCCGAGGCGGGGGTCCGCCAGGGTGACCGGGTGGCCATCCACCTGCCCAAGGGCGTGGAGACGGTCGCCGCCGTGTACGGGGTGCTCCGGGCCGGGGCCGCCTACGTGCCGCTCGACCCGAAGGCCCCCATCCCCCGGGTGGCCGGCATCGCGGCGGACTGCGCCGTCGCGGCCGTCGTCAGCACCGCCTCCCGGGCTCCCGCGCTGCTGGAAGCACTCCCCCACCGGCCGTCGCTGGCGGTGGTGGTCGGGGAGGACGACGGCGCGGTGAAGCCAGACCTGCCGATTACCTCGGTCGCCTACGAGGAAGCCGCCGGCGCCAGTGGGCCCGCCCCACAGGTGTCACTGATCGATGACGACCTCGCCTACATCCTGTACACGTCGGGCTCCACGGGGGTCCCCAAGGGCGTGATGCTCTCCCACCGGGCCGCGCTGACGTTCGTGGAGTGGGCGGTGCGCCGGATCCGCGTGCGGCCGGACGACCGGCTGTCCAACCACGCCCCCCTGCACTTCGACCTGTCGGTGTTCGACCTGTTCGCGGCGGCCCTGGCCGGGGCTCCCGTCGTGCTGGTCCCGGACGACGCCGCGTACTTCGGCGCTTCCCTCGTGGAGCTGGTCCGGGAGGAGGGCATCACCGTGTGGTACTCGGTCCCGTCGGCGCTGGTGCTGCTGACCCGGGCCCTGCGCGAGCCCCTCACAGCCCTGCGGGTGGTGGTCTTCGCCGGCGAGGTCTACCCGACCCCCCGGCTCCGCGAGCTGGCCGGCGTGCTGCCGGAGGCGGAGCTGTGGAACCTGTACGGCCCCACCGAGACCAACGTGTGCACGTACTACCCGGTACTGAGCGTCCCGGAGGACGACCGCCCCATCCCGATCGGCCGGGCCTGCGAGAACACTGACGTGTTCGCGCTGAAGGAGGACGGCTCGGTGGCGGGCGTGGGCGAGGTCGGCGAGCTGTACGTCCGGGGCGGAAGCCTGATGAAGGGGTACTGGGGCCGCCCGGAGCTCACCGCGAAGGTGCTCGTTCCGAACCCGCTGGCGCCGCACATCCCCGACCCCGTGTACCGCACCGGGGACCTGGTCCGGCTGCGGGATGACGGGGACTACGACTTCCTGGGCCGGCGGGACCACCAGATCAAGAGCCGCGGGTACCGCATCGAGCTGGGGGACATCGAGGCCGCCATGACGGCACACCCCGCCGTGGCGGAGGGGATCGCCGTGGCGCTGCCCCATGAGGAGTGGGGAACCGAGATCGCGGTGTGCGTGGTGCTGAAGCCGGGTGCCGCCGTCACGGACAAGGAGATCAAGCGCCACATCGCCGGGCTTCTCCCCCGCTACATGGTCCCCACGCGCGTGGAGTTCCTGGACGACCTCCCCAGGACCTCCACCGGCAAGGCCGACCGCCAGCAGCTCCGAAGCGACCTGGAAGCCGCCGCGAACGCCTGAGCGTTCGAGTTTTTACCTCACCCGCCCGCTTCTGATCACCTAGTGCGCCGCCTGCAAAATGGCTTTACAACGGTTGACCTTCTCCACGATTGACGCCACGGTCGCCGTCCACACGAACGGGTTGGGGGCCTCGTTGTAGGCGTCGAGGTAGGCGTGGATCGCCTC
>JALYLZ010000112.1 GCA_030774015.1 Actinomycetota bacterium
AAGGTGCCTCCTTCGCTCGGGTGGATGCTTGCTTCGGCAGCTGCATCATCCCAAGTGGGAGGCACCTTTTCGCGAGTTCAGCCGCTCAAGAGCTCACGGCACCCAAGAGATTCGGTGGATCGAGGCTTAGGGGCGAAAAACCCCGGAAGTGGCTGAGCGGAGCTACGTCTCGAATCGTTCTCCTATCACTTCACTGTGGGTACCCACCGCCCACCCCGGCCGGGAGTGAGGGTTTCGCCTTTTCGAGCGGAGGCGGAGTCGAGGCGACCGAGCGACAGCGAGTTCTCAGGAAATCTTGTAGCGCTCGAGGAGCTGGCGGGCGATCACGATCTTCTGGATCTCGCTGGTGCCCTCCCCGATCAGCAGGAACGGAGCGTCGCGGTACAGGCGCTCGATCGTGTACTCGGCCGAGTAGCCATAGCCGCCGTGCACGCGCAGGGCGTCGGTGACGATCTCGTGGCAGGCCTCGGTGCAGAAGTACTTGGCCATCCCTGCCTCCAGGTCGCTTCGCTCGCCCGCCGACTTCTTCTTGGCCGCGTTCAGCAGCATCAATCGGGCCGCCTCCAGCTTGGTGCCCATGTCGGCCAGCTTCTCCTGGATCATCTGGTGCTGGGCGATCGGCTTGCCGAACGCCTGGCGCTCCTGCGCGTAGCGGATGGCCTCCTCGAAGGCCCGGGTGGCCAGGCCCACGGCTCGGGCGGAAACGTTCACCCGGCCCACCTCGATCCCGTCCATGACCTGGCGGAACCCGTCGCCCTCGCTCCCCAGCAGGTTCGCCGCAGGGACCCGGTGGTCCTCGAACACCAGCTCGGTGGTCTCGACGCCGTGGTACCCCATCTTCTCGATGTTGGGCGGGATGGTGATGCCCTCGAACTTGTTCGCGCCGGGCTCCTTCTCCACGAAGAGCAGCGACATGCCGCGGTACGGCGGGTCGGCCTCCGGGTCGGTCTTGCACAGCAGCACCACCAGGCCCGCCCGCAACCCGTTGGTCACCCACATCTTGGTGCCGTTCACCACGTACCGGTCGCCGTCGCGGACGGCCCGGCACTGGATGGACTGCACGTCGGAGCCCGCGCCGGGCTCGGACATCGACAGCGCCGCGCGGAGCTCGCCGGTGGCCATCCGGGGCAGCCAGCCCTGCTTCTGCTCGTCGGTGCCGTACTTCTTCAGCAGGTAGACGGCCATGAAGTGCGTGTTCAGGATGCCGGACAGCGACATCCAGCCCCTGGACAGCTCCACGCCCGCCAGCGCGTACGTGAGCAGGTCGAGGCCGGCGCCGCCGTACTCCTCCGGGACGGTGAGCCCGAACAGGCCGAGCTCCTTCATCCCCTCCACGATCTTCTCGGGGAACTCGTCGGCGTGCTCCAGCTCGTTGGCGACCGGGATGACCTCGCGCTCCACGAAGTCGCGGACGGTGGCGATGACCTCCCGCTGCTCGTCGGAAAGCTCGACCAGCTCCACCCGGGCACTCACAGGCCGGCCCCCTCCTGCTCGAGGAACTCCTCCAGCTTCTTCTGGCGCGCCATCCCGGCGGCCCGTCCCCGCATGGCCACCTGCTCGGCCATCTTCCGGCTGGCCTCGTCGATCATCTCCGTGCCGAACATGACCGCGCCGCGGAGCTCCACGTCGGTGGCGTGTCGGTAGGCCTCCAGCATGGCCTCGGACTTGTCGAACTCGTCCTGGGTGGGCGAGAAGACCTCGTTCAGCACGTCGACCTGGCCGGGGTGCAGGGCCCACTTGCCGTCGTAGCCGAGGGCCCGGCTGCGGGTGGCCATGTCCCGGAACCCGTCGAGGTCCTTGATCACCAGGTACGGGCCGTCGATGGCCTGGAGCCCGGCGTTGCGCGCCGCGATCAGGATGGTCATCAGGACGTGGTGCCAGTGGTCGCCCGGATAGCCCGGCATGGGGAGTCCCGCCGTGACGGTGGGCAGGCCGAGCGACGCGCTCATGTCGGCCGGGCCGAAGATCAGCGTCTCCGCGCGGTCGGTGGCGTTCGCGATGGCGTCGATGTTGGTCAGCCCGGTGGCCGTCTCGATCTGGAGCTCCAGGCCGATCCGCTTCTCCAGGCCGTTGGTCTCCTCGATCTGGCGGAGCAGCTCGGCCACGAATGTCACGTCGGTCGCGAACTCGACCTTCGGCACCATGATGCAGTCGAGCAGCTCACCGGCGTTCTCGACCACCTCGATGACGTCGCGGTAGCACCACTTCGTGTAGACGCCGTTGATCCGCACCACCACGGTCTTGCCGGTCCAGTCGCCCTCCTTGAGGGCCTGGACCACGTTGCCGCGGGCCTCCTCCTTGGCCCCCGGCGCCACGGAGTCCTCGAGGTCCATGAACACCTCGTCGGCGGGGAGCCCGGGGGCCTTGGCCAGCATCTTCGGCGAGGAGCCGGGCACGGAAA
This sequence comes from Actinomycetota bacterium, assembly GCA_030774015.1. Lineage (NCBI taxonomy): Bacteria > Bacillati > Actinomycetota > Actinomycetota bacterium. The sequence continues at coordinate 2,402 of JALYLZ010000112.1, forward strand.
GGCACGAGCGGCGGGGCCTGGTCACGCGGGTCGGGCGGGTCGTCATGGCGAGAGTTCCTTTCGTCCAGCGGAGCGAGCGCGCACCAGCCGGGAGGATACCCGCGCGGGCCCGGGCCTACCGGGGCCGAAGGTGTCGCCGTAGGATCGACCGGCTCATGGCGGAACGGGAGGTCGCGAACTGCGCGCGTTGACGTGGCGGGAGGCGCCGAGCCTCCGGGGCGCCCGGGCGTCGAACCGCGGATCGGACGAGCCCGCCGACCCCCATCCGTGGCGAGCCGCCGTCTGGCTGACCCTGCTGGTGATCGGCATCGGGATGGCCTACACGATGCTCCAGTGGCCGCCCTGGCACCTGCCCCGGCAGTGGGGTCCGCCCGGCGACATCTGGCACCCCATGGTGGCAGCGCACGCCGTGGCCAGGGGCCATCCCGGCCACCTGTACCGGCCCGACGACTTCTACGTGGCCATGCCGCTGTTCGCGATCCTGCTGGCTCCGGTGGCGGCGGTGGGGCAGGCCCTGCACCTCACCGAGAGCTATCCGCGGACGGTGGCGCACCCGACGCTGTGGCTGGTGTACGGCCCGTACGGCCTGGCCATGAGCCTGCCGCTGCTGTACGCCGTCCGGGCCCTGGCCACCGAGGCGGGCATCCGGCGAGGCCGCCTGATCCTCCAGGTCCTGGTCGGGGTGCTCGCCCTCGCGTCGATCTCCGTCGTATTCGGCCACTACGAGGACGTGCTGGCCCTCGCCTTCGTCATGCTGGCCGCCCGGGAGGCCCTCCGCGGCCGGAGTGTCGCCGGGGCCCTGTGGTTGGGCCTGGCCATCGCGGTGAAGCAGTGGGCGCTCCTGGCGGTGCCGGTATACGTGGCCATGGCCCCGCCCGGACGGCGGCTCCGGGCCCTCGGCGCCGACGTGGCGCTCCCGGCCGCCCTGGCGCTGTTCACCCTGGCCGTGGACTGGCCCCACGCGTCGAAAGCGCTGTTCCAGGCTCGGACGTTCCCGCAGGTGGGGCACGCCGCGCTGTGGGTCTCCAGCCAGACCCAGGTGCTGGTGGGCACGCCCAGCCGAGCCGGCGCGTTCGCGGTGGCGTTCGCGGTGGCATGGCGCCTCCGGGGACGACCGGAGCCCGGCCCGCTGCTGGCCGGCCTCGGGCTGACCTTCCTGTCCCGGATGGCCTTCGAGCCGACCCTGTACTCGTACTACCTGGGTCCCTCCCTGGCGTTCCTGCTGTTGCACGAGTGGCTCCGCACCGGCCGGCCGTGGCGGACACTGGTTGTGGGCGGCGGCTGGCTGCTGTGGTTCGAGGCCGACCCGTGGCCATGGCTGTGGTGGGCGGTGTCGGCGGCGCTGGCCGTGGCGCTGGCCGTGCCCGCCGTGCGGGAGCTGGTCACGTTCCGCCGGGAGCCGGCCGCGGTTGCCGCTTAAGCTGGCTTCGTCGCCCGGAGCGAGAAGAACAGGGGCAGCTCGCCTTCGCCGAACTTGCTCGGAGGCAGCCGGTGCAGCCCGTCCTCGCTGTGCTCGGTCAGGGGCGGCATGGGCCAATCCACGAAGTCGAACTCGTGGAGGAAGTCGATACGCAGGCCGGCGTCGGCGATGGCCGACACGATCTCGCCCAGGCTGTGGTTCCAGCCGTATTCCTTGGGCACGGTCACCGGTTGGCTGCGGTCGGCATAGGAGCCCACGTTCTCGAACTCGAGCGGGTCGGGGCGTGTCCAGTACGGGTACCGGAGCCGCAGATAGGGCTCGTCGAGCTCGTCGTCCAGCACCATCAGGAACGGGTGCGCCTCGGTCACGTAGAAGACGCCGCCCGGCTTCAGGAAGTGTCCGACCACCTGTCCCCACCGGGCCATGTCGGGCAGCCAGTACAGGGCGCCGCGCGAGGTATATACCACGTCGAACTGACCCTCCAGGACGTTCGGCAGCTCGTACAGGTTCGCGTGCACGAACGTGGCCTCGATACCGAGCTCCGCAGCCAGCGACCTGGCCACCTCGATCCCTCGTTCGGAGAAGTCCGCGCCGGTGACGACGGCACCCTCCCGGGCCCACGACAGCGTGTCCATCCCGAAGTGGCACTGGAGGTGCAGCAGCGTCTTGCCGCGGACGGCGCCGACCTCCTCCAGCTCGTAGGGACGGAGCTTGGTCCCGCCCCGACGGAACTCGTCCAGGCCGTAGAAGTCCGAGCGGGCGTTGATGTCCACCCACTCGTTCCACATTGTCCGGTTGGACGCCAGGAACTCTCGGGAGTCGGTCACGCGGTCGATCGTTGCGGCGGCGCGACCGCGTCCAGCAGGCGCCGGGACGCCGCGGCGACCTCGTCGACCGCGGCCTCGAAGGCCGCCTGGTTGGCCCGGGAGGGCGCGCGGTAGCCGCTGATCTTGCGAACGAACTGGAGGGCGGCCGCGTGCACCTCCTCGTAGGAGGCGGCGGCGTCGGGGCTCCTGAGGGTCACGATGCTTCGGCACATGCCCTCACCTTACGTGCCGGCGGAAGCACGTCCAAGCGGGGCGAAGGCGGCAGTTTCGGGGCAAAGGCCTTGAACCGGCCTTCGACCTGGAGTACGAACCTGGGGACATGTCGAGAGGACCCGGGCGTCTCGCCGCCACCCCCAGGCGTCTGGCCGCCATCCCCAGACGTCTGGCCGCCGCGCTGGCCCTGGCGGTGCTGTTCCAGGTGGCCGGGTGGGTTCCCGCGGCCGGTGGCACCACCACGCCACCCACGGTGGGAACGGATGTCGCGGTGCCGCTGGGGCCGCTGGTCCGAGGTCTGGCGCCCGGCGCCGCGTTCCTCGACGACGGGGCGCTCCGGGCCACCACGATGGCGTGGACCGGCGCAGAGTCGCTGTGCGCGCCCTTCTGGTTCACGGCCGTCGCCCTGGTGTGGGACCAGTCGGGCCGCGGCCTGGTTCGAGCCCGGCTCGCCACCGGACCTGCAGCGGGGGACCTCGGGCAGACGACGGTCCTCACCGCGGAGCCGGCCGAGGCGCCCGACCCCGGCACTCCCGAGTACCACCCGGGCCGGCAGGGCACGGAACTGCTGTGGACCGGGGGAAGCCGGTGCGTCCGCCTCTCGCTGAGGCTCCCGGCCGGCTCGGCCCTGTCGAACCTCCGGGCGGCATTCGTGAACACCTCCGGCACCTCTGCGGGGCCGGGGACGGGTCCCCCAGACGGGGCGCCGCTGGCCTCGAGCGGCCAGGGCAGCCTGCTGGGCGGGCTCTTCGCCCCCTCCGCGGCCGGCGCGCTCACCGTTCGGCCACACCTCGTGCCCCGGTGGAAGTGGGGCGCCGACCCTGCCTACTTCAACACGGGGACGCAGGGGTGCAGCGCGCCCTACTACGCCCCGTCGGTGAAGATGGCGTACGTCCATCACACCTCGGGGACGAACGACTACGCGCAGTCGCAGTCCGACGACATCGTGCGGTCGATCTACTGGTACCACACCCGGGAACGTGGCTACTGCGACATCGCGTACAACTTCCTGATCGACCGGTACGGCACCGTGTTCGTGGGCCGAAAGGGCGGCGTGACCATGCCGGTCATCCCTGGATCGCAGATGGGCTTCAACACGGGCACGTTCTCCGTGGCCCTGCTGGGCGACTTCCAGGACGCCCCGCCCCCGGCCGCCGCGGTGGACTCCCTGGAGCAGCTGCTGGCGTGGCGGCTGGACGTGGCCCACCTTCCCCCGCAGGGGACGGCGATGATGGTCTCGGCCGGCGGCTCGACCACGATGTACTCGGCGGGAACCCGGGTGAAGCTGCGGCTGATCTCCGGGCACCGCGACACCGGGATCACCGACTGCCCGGGGGACTTCCTGTACGTGCAGCTGCCACAGATCCGGGCCGTGGTGAGCGCGAGCGGCCTCCCCAAGTTCTACCGGCCGAAGGAATCCGAGCCGCAGGTCACGTTGGGCCTGGACACCGTCACGTTCACGGCCTGGACCGGCGAGCCGGTGACGTGGCGGGTGGACATCGTGGCCGCCGACGGGTCGGTCCTGGCCTCGATGTCGCAGGCCGGAACCGACCTGGCCCTGACGTGGGACGGCACGGATGCCTCCGGCCTTCCCGTGGCGCCGGGCGCCTACACGGCGCTCATCCAGGCCCAGGATGCCGACGGCGGCGTCGCCCTGCCGGCCTCCCTGCCGATCGCGGTCAACCCGCTCCCGACGCCGTCACCCAGTCCGACGCCCAGCACGTCGCCCACGCCCACCGCGACCTCCAGCCCCACGCCGAGCTCGACGCCCAGCTAGCTCGGGCCCTCCCGAACGGCCCGAAACCTACTCGCCGCTGCCCTCTTGCACGGGCGCGGCGGTCTTGCGGGCGGCCACGGCGGCGTCGGCCAGGACGTCCAGCCCCTCGTCGAGCTGCTCGTCGGTGATCACGAGGGGAACCAGGTGCCGCAGGACGTTGTGGTAGGGGCCGCACGAAACGGACACGACGCCCCGCTTCATGGCCTCGCCGATCAGGGCCGACAGGTACCCGCCGTTCGGCTCGCGGGTCCCGCGGTCCTTCACGAACTCCACGCCGATCATGGCGCCCAGGCCCCGGACCTCCCCGATCTCCGGCACGTCAGAGGCCAGCTCCTCCCACCGGGACCGCAGCACCTTGCCCACCGTCTCCGCCCGCTCGATCAGGCCCTCCTCCTCGATGACCTGGAGCACGGCGTTGGCGGCGGCGCAGGCCACGGGGTTCCCGACGTACGTCCCGCCGATGGCCGACGGCCCCGGCGCGTCCATGACCTCGCTCGCCCCGACCACCGCGGACAGCGGGTAGCCGGACGCCAGCGCCTTCGCCAGCACCACGATGTCCGGCTGGAAGTCGAAGTGCTCCGAGGCCAGGAACCGGCCGGTCCGCCCGCACCCGGACTGGATCTCGTCCGCGATCACCAGGATGCCGTGGCGGCGGCAGATGTCGGCCAGCCCACCCAGGAACTCCGGCGTCGGGACGATGAACCCGCCTTCGCCCTGGACCGGCTCCACGATGGCCGCAGCCACGCTGGACGGGTCGACCGTGGTGGCGAAGGCCCGCTCGATGGCGTCGAGGGCGACGCGGCCGGCGTCCTCCGGCTGGCTGCTCCGGTACGGGTACGGGAAGGGCAGCCGGTACACCTCCGGCGCGAACGGCCCGAACCCGCTCTTGTACGGCTTGTACCGGCTGGTCAGGGTCATGGTCAGCAGGGTCCGGCCGTGGAAGCCGCCCTCGAAGCACACCAGCGCCGGCCGCCCCGTCGCCGCCCGGGCGAACTTCACCGCGTTCTCGACGGCCTCGGCCCCCGCGTTGAACAGGGCGACCTTGCGGTCCCCGCCGCCCACCAGCGCCACCAGCCGCTCGGCGAGCTCCACGTAGGTCTCGTACGGGATGACCGAGAAGTCGGTGTGCGAGAATCGCTCGGCCTGCCGCCTGACGGCCTCGACCACCTTCGGGTGCGAGTACCCGACCAGGTGGCACCCCAGCCCCCCGGAGAAGTCCAGGAACGTGTTCCCGTCGACGTCGGTGAACGCCGCCCCTGACGCCCGATCGACCACGACCGGTGCATGCAGGTCCAGCGCATCGGCGACCACGCGCTGCTTGCGGGTCACGATGTCCCTGGAACGAGGCCCCGGGATCTCGGTCACAAGGTCGATGGTCGGCACGGCATCCTCCTCGGTCGCTCGGCTCCCGGGAGGCTACATGCCGGATGGGACGGTGGCATTCGAAGCCAGGCCGCTTCGCGCGGGGACGGACGGGTCTTCTATCCAGCGCCGGCGGGCCGAGGCGCTCGCGCTCCACCGCCGTCAACCGCGGCCTGGGACAGCTCTTCCGCCCCAAGCTCGGAGGCCTGGCCCAGGTCCACGGCCAGATCGACCGCGGCATGCACGTTCGCGGTCGTGCGCAGGGGGATCTCCTTGAGCAGAAGGGACAGCACGAACGCAATCGCCATCAGCGGGAGGGCCAGCTCGAAGACGGTATGGAGCGCTGCCGCGAGGCTCTGGCGGACCGCCTCGAAGAGGGCGGGCGACAGGTTCCTGGCCAGGGTGGGATCGGTCAGGGTGCGGGGGTCGAGCTTGGCTCCCGCGGCGCCGAGGCGGGCCGCGAGCTCGGAGCCCAGGCGGGAGGTCAGGACGGCGCCGAAGATGGCCACGCCGAAGGTGCCCCCGATCGACCGGAAGAACTGGGTGGAGGCGGTGGCGATGCCCATCTCCGCTCGCTTGGCGGCGTTCTGCACGGCCAGCGTGTACACCTGCATCATCTGGCCGATGCCCAGGCCGATCACGATCATGGCCAGCGTGGCCTGCCCGCTGGTGGCGTTCACGTCCAGCCGGGAGAGCATCCAGAACCCCGCCAGGGCGAACACCGAGCCGCTGATGGGGAAGAGCTTGTACCGCCCGGTCCGGGTGACCATCTGACCCGAGATCACCACCGACGCCACCACCGCCAGCATCAGCGGGATCAGCACGACGCCGGAGTTCGTGGCGGACGACCCGATCACGAGCTGCACGAACACCGGGATGAAGACGATGGTCCCGAACATGGCGCCGCCGATCAGGAGCGAGGCCGCGTTCGCCACCCGGAAGATCCCGTTCTGGAACAGCGAAAGCGGCAGCACCGGCTCCGGCGCCCGCCGTTCCACCAGCGTGAACAGCACCAGGAGGACCAGGCCGCCCACCGCCAGCCCCACGATGGCCGGGGAACCCCACGCGTAGGTGGTGCCTCCCCACACCGCGACCAGCAGTATCGCCGTGACCCCGGCGGAGAGCACCGCCGCGCCCAGGTAGTCCACCCGGTGCTCCCGGCGCTCGAACGGCAGGTGCATGGTCGTGGCGATCACGAACAGCGCGATGGCCCCGAGCGGCAGGTTGATGTAGAAGATCCACCGCCAGGAGGCGTGGTCCGTCAGGTAGCCGCCCAGCAGCGGCCCGATCACCGAGGACGCACCGAACACCGCTCCGGTCAGGCCCTGGTACCGGCCCCGTTCCCGGGGGGAGAACAGGTCCCCGATGACGATGAGGGCGAGCGGCAGGATCCCGCCCGCGCCCAGGCCCTGGATCCCCCGGAACAGGATCAGCTCCGTCATGTTCTGCGACAGCCCCGACAGGGCCGATCCCAGCAGGAACAGTGTGATCGAGAAGATGAACAGCTTTCGGCGGCCGTAGAGGTCGGACAGCTTCCCGTACAGCGGCACCGTCACCGTGGAGGTCAGCAGATAGGCCGTCACCACCCACGACAGGTGCTGGAAGCCCTGGAGGTCCTCGACGATGCGCGGGAGCGCGGTGGCCACGATGGTCTGGTCCAGCGCGGCCAGCAGCATCCCCAGCATGACGCCGCCGAACACGACCATGATCTGGCGCCGGGTCACGGACGAACCTCCCGCCGGCCGGTGGGACCGGGCGAGCGGCCGGAGGGCGCGGTGCGGCGGGCGCGGAGTGCTTCGGCCACCACGCCGAACAGCCGGACCAGCTCACCGCGCTCCGCGGGCTCGAGGGTCTCCAGGATCTCCCGGAGGAACTCGCGCCGTTCGGCCCGGACCCTCCGCATGACCCTGCGGCCCTCCGCGGTCAGGCCGGCCTCGACGCACCGGCGGTCCCCCGCGGCCGGATGGCGGTCCGCCAAACCGACGGTCTGGAGGCGGTCCACCAGCCTGGTCAAGGAACTCTCCGCCAGCCCCAGCCGGGCCGCCAGGTCGCCCATCCGCACGTCCCCTTGGGCAAGCACGGTGAGGGCGGCCAACTGGATGTGCGACAGGTCGCCGGCCGGACCCCGGTACAGCGACGAGCGCATCTTCCGGTCGAGGACGAAGCGACTGAGCTCCTCCCAGTGGGCGGCCAGCTGGTCGGCCCCATCGGCGGGCGCCGGCCGTGCCTCCGCGGGCGAGCCGGTGGCACGTCCCAATGCTTGCATACCGGAACTTTCCCACATGCGAACTTCCTTCGTCAAAGCGACCGGCTCGTTTGATCGGTGAGCGAGTGCTCGTTCAGACTCGTCGGGGATGAAGGAGTCGACCCGGGCCTCACTCCGCCTGCGGGCCACGCCGCCGTTCGACTTCTCACGCTCCCTGCGCTTCCTGGAGACGTTCCCGCCCGCGGCGGGCGAGCAGACCACGGCCGGGGGCGTCCTGACGCGAGCGCTCCGGACCGGAGGACGCACCGTGGTGTTCCGGGTGCGTTCGACCGGCACGGTGGAGGCGCCCCGGTTGGCGGCCACCCTGCACACGGAGGGGTCGATCGACCGGCGGACCAGGGCCGCCGTGCGCGCCCGGATCGTCGAGCACCTCGGCCTGGAGGACGACCTCCGGCCCTTCTACCACCTGGCGCACGCCGACCCGCCCCTGGCCGACCGGGTCGAGGAGCTGTACGGGCTGCACCAGGTGCGGTTCCTCACGCCGTTCGAGAGCGCCTGCTGGTCCGTGCTGGCCCAGCGCGTCCCGCTGGAGGGCGCCCGGAAGATGAAGCGCGCGCTGATCGAGCGGTACGGCGAGGTGGCCGAGCTGGAGGGCGAGCGCTACCCGGCCTTCCCGGACCCCGAGGACATGGCCGGGGCGACGGAGGACAAGCTGGCCTCGGTCCTCGGGAACGCCCGCAAGGCCAGGTCGATTGCCGCCGTGGCGTCGGCGTTCGGGGACGTGGAGGAGAAGTTCCTGCGCAAGGGCGACCACGACGAGGTGGAGTCGTGGCTTCGGTCCATCCACGGCGTCGGGGCGTGGTCGGCGGCGTTCGTGCTGTTCCGGGGCCTGGGGCGGCTCGAGCCGATGCCCCTCACGGAGCCGATGGTCCGGGCGGCCAGGGGCGCGTACGGGCCGAAGACGTCCGACGCCAGGATCCGGAAGATCGCGGATGCGTACGGGCCGTGGCAGGGGTACTGGCAGCTGTACCTCCGGGCGACGCCCTGATCCTTGGCCCCGACCCGTTGACGCGCGGCACCGTGGCCATCTTCACCGTGGGCCACGGAGCTCGCGCCATCGAGTCGTTCGTGGCCCTGCTCCGGTCGGCCGGCGTCCGGCGGGTGGTGGACGTGCGGACGGCCCCGGGGTCCCGAAAGCATCCGCAGTTCGGACGGGACGCGCTGGCGGCGTCGCTTCCGGCGGCTGGCATCGAGTACGTCTGGCGGAAGGAGCTGGGGGGGTGGCGGCGCCCCCGTCCCGATTCCCGCCACACCGGGCTCACCTCCCCGGCGTTCCGGGGCTACGCGGACCACATGGAGACCGCCGAGTTCCGGGAGACCCTGTCCTGGCTGATCGAGACGTTCCGCCGGACCCCGACGGCGATCATGTGCGCGGAGTCGCTGTGGTGGCGCTGTCACCGGCGGATGCTCGCCGACGCACTGTCCGCCTCCGGGTGCGAGGTCCGCCACGTCATGGAGGGCGGCCGGTTGGAACCGCACCGGCCGTCGCCGTCACTTCGGGTCGAGAACGGGGACCTCGTGTACGACGTCTCGGAGGCGGAGCAGCAGGAACTGCTGTAGCGGGGCCGGGCGCCGCCGGCCTAGGCGCGAAGCGCGTGGAACCGCAGCGCTGCGTCCTCGAACGGCTCGAGCGGCGCCATGAGGTCCTGGATGGTGAAGGCCATCTGGTCGAACGACAGCTCCGGCGCGGCGAGCCGGAGCTCCTCCGCCCGGCGCAGCGCCTCCCGGACGCCGTCCCGGCACCGGTCCCACTCGGAGGCCAACGCCGGATGCCACCAGGTGTCCATCAACCCCTCGGACTCCCGGAGGTCCTCTTCGAAGGCGAACAGCGCCTCGCCCAGCGGGCGGCCGGGGGCCCGGGAGGTCGGCAGGCCCAGGGTGATGGCCTCCTTGGCCGCCTCGACCAGCCGGAGCGTGACGGTGAAGCCCGCGCCGGCTTCGGCCAGGTCCTCGGGAAGGCGCTTGCGGCGGATCACGGCGGCCATTCTAGGAGTGTGGTCGGGCGCCACGGGGCCCGGCCGGAGCCGCCCGAGCGGACCGAAGCGTGCGTTTCCCACCGGGCCGATAGAATCCGCGCACATGCACGAATCCGTGCTGGTCACCATCCCCGCCATCACCAGCCACGTCGCCCTGCTGCGCGCGGCCGGCTCCGCATTGGCGGCACGGCTCGACTTCCCGGTCGACCGCATCACGGAGCTCCAGATCGCCATCGACGAGGTGTGCGGGCGGCTGCTCGCGGTGTCCCAGTCCCCCACCACCATCCAGATGGAGTTCCAGGCGAAGGAGGACGCCATCGCCATCCGGGCCTCCGCGGACGGCCCCCAGCGGGACGACCGCGAGCTCCTGTCGGACTGGTCCCGCGTCATCCTGGAGGCCATCGCCACCGACGTCTCGCCCGAGGGGTCGGATGGGCGAACCACCCTGTCGCTGCAGATCGCCAGGGCGGCTCGATGAGGACGGCGGCGCGCCGGGGCGTGCCCGACCGGGACCACGTGAAGGCGCTGTTCCGCCAGTTTCGGGAGACCGGTGACCCCGAGGTCCGGCAAGAGCTCATCGAGGCGCACCTCGGCCTGGTCGAGTACCTGGCCCGGCGCTTCGCCGGGCGGGGCGAGCCCCTGGAGGACCTGGTCCAGGTCGCCACCATCGGCCTGATCAAGGCGGTGGACCGGTTCGATCCGGACCGGGAGGTGGAGTTCTCCACCTACGCCACGCCCACCATCGCCGGCGAGCTGAAGCGGCACTTCCGGGACAAGGGATGGGCGGTACGAGTTCCCCGCCGGCTCCAGGAGCTGAACCTCCAGCTCGGCGAGATCATCGGGCAGCTGTCCCAGAAGCTCGGGCGCTCCCCCACCGTGGCCGAGATGGCGGAGGCGGCCGGGACCACGACGGAAGAGGTGCTGGAGGGCCTGGACTCCGCGCACGCCTACACGCTCACCTCGCTCGACGCGCCCACCGGGGAGGAGGACCTGGCGCTGCGGGAGCAGATCGGAGGCGAGGACGAGACGCTCGAGCTGCTGGAATACCGGACCAGCCTCATCCCGCTCCTGGCCCAGCTCCCGCCGCGGGAGCGGACCATGCTGTACCTCCGGTTCTTCAAGGGCATGACGCAGAGCGAGATCGCCGACCGGCTCGGGATCTCGCAGATGCACGTGTCGCGCCTGCTGGCGCGGACCCTGGCCCAGCTCCGGGAGGGCCTGGAGGCCTAGCTGCGGCTCCCGGCGGCGCCGTCGCGCACACTGACGGCGAGCCGCGGATCGTTGCTGGCCACGGCGTCGACTCCCCAGCCGAACAGCGTCGCCATGGTGCTCGGTTCGTCCACGGTCCAGGTGCCCACCCGGACCCCGGACTCGTGGGCCTCCCGCACGAAGGCCTCCCCCGCCCGGAGGAGCGCCTCGACGTTCGGCAGGACCCAGGCATGGCCGGACCCCCGCGCGTACACCAGGGCCGCGGACGGCTCGATCGCACCGATCGTGAGGAACCCGGTGGGGATGTCCGGAGCCAGGGCCAGGCTCCGTTCGATGGTGATCATGTTGAACGAGGAGATCAGGACCTCCCCGACGAAGGAAGCGGCGTCGAGCTCCCCCAGGGCCGCCTGGAGGACAGACTCCGTCGGTGAGTCGAAGGCCGGTTCCCCGGGGATGTTCTTGATCTCGAGGTCCACCCCGGCCCGTCCCGACACCGCCTCCAGGACCTCCCGCAGCGTGGCCACCTCCGCCCGCGGACCCCGGCCCCGCGATGCGTCCAGCCCCTTGAGCTCCTCCAGGGTCATCTCGTGGACGAACCCGTGGCCGTCGGTGGCTCGGGACACCTCCGGGTCGTGCATCACCACGGCCACGCCGTCGGCCGAGAGGCGGACGTCCAGCTCGACCACGTCGGCACCCGCCGAGATGGCCGCCTCGAAGGACGGCAGGGTGTTCTCGGGCTGGTCGGCGGAGGCTCCGCGATGCGCGACGACCAGCGAAAAAGGACCGGAGGGATAGTCAGATTGGACCATTGCGCCTGGAAAAGCGGGGCAAGTATACTCGGCCGCCTTTCAGCCGCACGCCGGGGGGAAAGCGGCGGAGGCAGCGTCTGGCTTGGGGGGATCGCAGCGCATGGAGTGGGTTCACCGAGCACGCTGCAAGGACGAGGATCCGGAGCTCTTCTTTCCCATCGGGAACACCGGACCCGCCGCCCAGCAGATCGACGTGGCCAAAGGCATTTGCGTGACCTGCGAGGTTCGCCCCGAATGTCTGGATTGGGCCATTGCGACCGGCCAGGATGCCGGGGTGTGGGGCGGGCTTTCGGAAGAGGAACGGCGGGCCGTGCGGCGGGCCCGGAAGCGCCAGGCCACGGGCCGGGTGGCGGTGGCCGGGTAGCGCCGCAGGCATGGGCAAACCCCGGGTGGGGCGCCGGGGCCGGCGGATTCGCTCCCAGTGGTCAGTCCCCACCCACCCCACGGCACTCTGAATTCTGGGGCTTGCGCACTACACTGATCGAGCAACACAAGCCATTGCTGGTCTGGATGGAACGGCGGGGGGATGGCTCTGGGTACGGTCTTGCTGGTTGGGCTCGGTCCGGATGTGGCCGTTCGGCTGCGGGGAGCGAACGGGCCGGATGAGGACCAGTCGTTCGAGGAGGTCGGCCGGCTCGCCGATCTCCCCGCCCGCCTGCGCCGGTACAACGGGACCCTCGACGCGCTCGTCATCGGGTCGCGCCTGGAGGATGCCATCGACATGGCCAGCCGGGCCCACGCCCGGGACCCTGACCTCTCCGTCGTCATCCTGCTGGAGGCCGGCCACGAGGAAGCCATCCGGCCGAATGGCCAGCGGGGGCCGCTCCCTCCGTCGCACGTGGCCTTCCGGACGCCGTCAGAGGACGCCGAGCTGAGCGAGGCGGTCCGGTCGGCGGTGGAGGCGACCAGGGACCGGCGCCGGCGTCCGCCCCAGCCGGCCGAGGCGCTGGCCCCCCGGGTCCGCGCCGAGATCGAGCTGGAACGGACCCGCCTGGAAGCCCTGTTCCATCACGCCCCCATGCCGGCGGGCTGGCTGTGGGGGCCGGACCACGTCGTCGAGTACGCGAACCCCATGGCCCTGGAGCTGTTCGGGGGCTCGCATCGCCAGCTCCTGGGAACGAAGCCCCGCGACAGCGTGCCGGAGGTGTCGACCCAGGGCTACTTCGAGCTCCTCGACTACGTCTTCGAGTCCGGTGACCCCTTCCTCGGGAGGGAGCTGCCGGTCCGGCTGAACCGCGACGGCGAGGGCCTGTACGAGGGCTACTACACGTTCATCTTCCAGGCCACCAAGGACCCGGTCGGGAAGGTCAACGGGATCCTGCTGCTGGGCGTGGAGGTCACCGAGCAGGCCGTGGCCAGGGACCGGATCAAGGAGCTGGGCGATGCCGCGGCTTCCGAGCGGGACCGGCTGGCGCAGGTGCTCGAGGCCATCCCGGAGGGAATCCTGCTGGCCGAGGCGGACTGGCACGTGGGTATGGCCAACCGGGCCGCCGAGGAGATCCTGGGGGACGTGGTCGAGGATCTCCGCGACTACGACGGCTACGGGCTGCGCCGGCCGGACGGCTCGGCCTACGGTCCCGGAGAGCTGCCGCTGGCCCGGGCCATCCGCCGTGGAGAGGTCGTTCGGGGCGAGCAGCTGGTGATCCGCAACATGCGTACGGGCCGGGAGGTCCCGACCCTGGTGAACTCGGCGCCCCTGCGCAACAAGTCGGGCCAGATCACCGGCGGGGTGGCCGCCTTCCAGGACATCTCCCGGCTCAAGGAGATCGAGGAGCGGCTGCGGCGAGCCGTCGAGGAGAAGGACGAGTCCCTGGTGGCCCGGGACCAGGCCCTCATGGAGGCGGAGGCCGCCCGGTACAGGCTCCAGTTCCTGCTCGAAGCCAGCACGGTGATGGGGGCGTCGCTCGAGTTCCCGGAGGCGCTGGACCGCCTGGCCCGCCTGGCCACCTCGTCCCTGGCCGACCTGTGCCTGATCGACATCGTGGAGGAGAGCGGGCAGGTCGTCCGGATGGCGACGGTGCACGCCGATCCCGCCAGGCAGCACCTGGCCGATCAGCTCAAGGACCGGTACGCGCCGGACCCGGCCGGCCCGCATCCGGCGGTCCGGGTCATGGAGACGGGCGAGGCCATGATCTCCCCGGAGATGCCCGAGGAGTTCCTGCGGGCCACCACCAGGGACGAGGATCATTTCCGGCTGGTCACCGAGCTCGGGTTCCAGTCCTACATGTGCGTGCCGTTGCGGGCCCGGGGGCACACCATCGGGACGATCACGCTGGTGTCCACGCGAGCGGACCGGCGGTACGGCCCCTCGGACCTGGCGCTGGCCCGGGACCTGGCGTGGCGGGCCGCGATGGCCGTGGACAACGCCCGCCTGTACAGCGAGCGGTCCCACGTGGCCCGGACCCTCCAGGCCAGCCTGCTGCCCCGCGATCTTCCGGCCATACCCGGCGCGGAGATCTCCGCGCGCTACCACGCGGCCGGCGAGGGGAACGAGGTGGGCGGCGACTTCTACGACCTGTACGAGACGGACGACGGCTCGTGGGCCATCGTCATCGGGGACGTGTGTGGCAAAGGGGCCGAGGCCGCGGCGGTGACGGGGCAGGCCCGGTACACGCTGCGGGCAGCGTCCATGCAGCAGCGGCGCCCCAGCCGCATCCTCGAGACCCTGAACGAGGCCATGCTGGCCCAGCGCTCCGACCTGCGGTTCTGCACGGTGACGTTCGTCCGGTTCCGGCTGACCGACTACGGGGCCCGGGCCACCGTGGCCTGCGGGGGGCATCCGGCGCCGCTGGTGCTCCGGGTGGACGGCTCGATCGAATCGGTGGGGAAGCCGGGGACGCTGCTCGGGATCTTCCCGGACCCGGACATCAGCGACCGGGCCACGGACCTCGGGCCCGGAGACAGCCTGATCCTGTACACGGACGGCGTGATCGGGGCCAGGGCCCACGGCGACATCTTCACCGAGGAGCGGCTCGGCGAGGTCCTGGCGGAAGCGGCCGGGGCGAGCGCCGCCGAGGTGGCGGCCCGCATCGAGCAGTCGGTCCTGGAGTTCCAGGCTGGAGACCTGCGCGACGACGTCGCCATCCTGGTGGTCCGCCTCGCCGGCTGAGGCCCGTTGCTTGCCTTCCCTTCCCCGAGGAATCCTGAGCCTGCCACGCTCACCGTGCGACGACATCGCGGAAAAGTCGCCTGCTCATGGCTTCAGGTGCCGCATCCCTGGGGAAGGTCATGGCGATGGAGCGTGGCGCCCCACGTCCCGCACCGGGAGGCAGGGTTGCGGATGGATCTCGAACTTCCCGGGGGGCCCCTGGCTCCCAAGATGGCCAGAGCGGCCGTCGCCGAGCTCGAGGAGGAACTCCCGCCGGAGGTGCTCGACGACGTGCGCCTCGTGGTGAGCGAGCTGGTGACGAACAGCGTCCGGCACGGGGGGGCCGGCCCCGCCGAGCGCGTCCAGCTCCGGATCACGCTGGAGGAATCGATCGTCCGGCTGGAGGTGTCGGATCCCGGTCCCGGGCCGCCCACGGGCAGGCCCGAACCGCGGAGCGACCAGACCGGCGGTTGGGGGCTGCTGGTGGTGGACCGTGTGGCCGATCGATGGGGCGTGCGTCCCGGGCGACCCGGCCGCCCGCCGGCCGTATGGGCGGAACTGTCGGCCGCCTGACCGCGAACGCTCGCCGGGCGCGTGCGGCCGCGGTCGGTCAGACCCGGCTGGACGGGCAGAGGTCGTTCACCGGACATTCCTCGCAGCGTGGCGTGGGGGCCTTGCACACCTTCCGGCCGTGCTCGATCAGGACGTACGTGAAGTCGAACCATCTCCGCCGGGGGATGATCCGCATGAGGTCCTGTTCGATCTTGTCCGGGTCCGTGTGCTCGGTGAACCCCAGCCGCTGGGACACCCGTCGCACGTGCGTGTCCACGGCGATCCCCTCGACCTTGCCGTAGGCGTTGCCGAGCACGATGTTGGCCGTCTTGCGGGCCACGCCCGGAAGCGTCAGGAGGTCCTCCATGGTGTCGGGAACGCGCCCGTCGTACGCCTCCACGATGCGCCGGGCAGCGCCGCGGACAGACTTCGTCTTCTGGTTGAAGAACCCGGTGGGGCGGAGCTCCGCGGCCAGCTCGGCCTCGGGCACCGCCAGGTAGTCCTCCGCCTTCCGGTACTTCTTGAACAGGGTCTTGGTGACCTTGTTGACCCCCTCGTCGGTGGTCTGGGCGGACAGGATCGTGGCCACGAGCATCTCGAGGGGGGTGGAGAACTCCAGGGCCACCTTGGCCTCCGGATAGGCCCGGGTGAGACGCCGGATGATCTCCGGGGCCCGCTCCTCGACCGGGCTCTCCCGTGTCAGTCCGGCCTTCCCCTTCGGCCTGGCCGGCTTGGAGGGTGCGTTTCGTTCTCCGGACGGCATCAGCGCCCCCTGAACTCTGGCGATCGGCGTTCCCGGAACGCCCGCAGCCCCTCGGCCAGGTCCTCGCTGGCCAGGGCCTGCGCCGCCATCATGTCGAAGTCTGCGGCCCGGTGGCCTTCGGACACCCGGTCCAGCGACAGGTGCTCGAGGGCGATGGCGATGCCCCGCTTGGAGCCGCGGACCGAGATCGGGGCCCCGTCCGCGATGGTTCGCGCGACCCCGTCCGTCCGGCGGTCGAGCTCGCCGGCCGGCACCGCCTCGTTGACCAGGCCCCAGGCGGCGGCCTCCACCCCCGACACCGACCGCCCGGTCAGCAGGATCTCGCCGGCCCGCTTCGGCCCCACCGCGACCACCAGGCGCTGCACGATCTCGAACGGGACCAGCACGCCGAGGCGTGCCGACGGGATCCCGAGCCTGGCGTCGTCGGCCGCGACGGCCAGGTCGCAGGCCGCCACCAGCTGGCACCCGGCACCGAGCGCGGCCCCCTGGACCCGCGCCAGCACCGGCATGGGATGGGTGGCGATGGCGCGCAGGGCCTCCTCGAACGATCCGCCGTAGTCGATCGCCTCCGGCCCGGTGCGAGCCGCCTCCAGCTCCACCACGTCGGCGCCCGCGCAGAAGTCGGCTCCCTCACCGTGCAGCACGATCACCCGGACGTCCGGTGCCGCGGCCAGGTCCCCCAATGCGGACACCAGCTCGGCCAGCATGGCCCGGGAGACGGCGTTGCGCTGCTCCGGCCGGTTCAGCCCCACGCGGGCGACGTGCCCGCCCGCCTCGACCTCGACGTCCACCAGGCCCATCTAGTCGACGACGGCGATGACGTCGCCCTCCTGGACCACGGAGCCCTCCGCCACCCGGACCTCCGCCACGGTCCCGGACACCGGCGACTCCACGGGGATCTCCATCTTCATCGACTCCAGGATGACCAGCGGGTCGCCCTCCTGCACCGCGTCGCCGGGCGCCACCACGACCTTCCACACGTTCGCCACCATCTCGGCCAGCACGTCGGCCATCCGCTCAGGCCACCACGGCGGAGCGGTCGGGCTCCGCGGGAAGCGACAGCAGGACCCGGGCCCGGGCGGGCTCGGCGACCTCGCGGCCCTGGAGCCGGACGATCTGCGCGGCGGCCTCCACCAGCTCTCCGTTGGAGGACGCCATCTCGCCGGACGGGAGGTAGAAGTTGTCCTCGAACCCCACCCGCACGTTCCCGCCCAGCGCGGCCGCCGCGGAGACCATCATCCACTGCTCGCGGGACACGGCGATGACCCCCCACGTCGATGCGGGCGGCACCGCGGAGGCCATGTGGGCCAGGTTCCGGGCGTTGGCCTGGATCCCGCCCAGCACGCCGTGGATGAGCGAGAACTGGATGGGCGGGGTGATCACGCCGAGGTCGATCAGGGGCTCCACGGACTCCACATGCCCGACGTCGAAGCACTCGCACTCCGGCTTGACGCCGGCCTCGTTCATCCGCTCCAGCAGGAAGACGATGTCCTCGAAGTTGTTCTCGAACACGAAGTTGAACACGAACGCCTTGCGCTTCCGCGAGTACCGCGCGTAGTTCATGGAGCCCATGTTCAGGGCGCCGATCTCCGGCTTGAGCTGCACGATGTGGCCGACCCGCTCCGCCATGGGCAGGCCGACCCACCCGGTCGAGAAGTTCACGACGATGTCGGGGGTGTCGGCCAGGATGGCCTGGGTGATGGCCCGGTAGTGCTCGACGGCCACGGTGGGGGTCCCGTTCGGCTCCCGGGCGTGGATGTGGACCATGGAGGCTCCGGCGTCGCGGGCCCGGCGGACCTCCTTCGCGTACTCCTCGGGCGTGTACGGGATGCCGGCGCACTGCTGCTTGTTGGCCACGGCCCCCGAGACCGCGCAGGTGATGATGCAGCTGTCTGTCGCCATTGGCCCTCTCAGGTCGCCGTTCGCAGGGACGCCAACGCGTCCAGAACGGCGTCGTTCGGCGGATTATCCGCCACATCCCGATTGCGGTGCGCGAAGCGGACGATCCCCTCCCGGTCGATGACGAACGTCCCCGGCATCTGGCGATAGTCGTCCCCGCTGGCCTTGGCCACCTCCACGTCCCGCGTCAGGAGGGCCCGCGCGTAGCGGAGGATGAGCTGCGGTCCGAACAGCTGGAGGTTGCCGCCGCGCTCGAGCCCGTAGGCCCGGTAGGCCTCCTGGGTGGGATCCGACAGGCACTCGAACGGGACGTGGCGCTCGTCGCAGAACAGGGCCGCGCGGGTGTGCGGGCCCAACCCGACGAGCGTGATGCCCGCCCCGGCCCGCTGGAACCGCTCACGGTCGTCGCGCAACTGCACGACGTGCTCCTGGCAGAACGTTCAGCCGAAGTGGCGCAGGAACACGGCCACCAGGGGCCGCCGGCGCCACCGCACGGCCAGCGAGACCTTCCGTCCGGCCTTGCTGACAAGCGTGACGTCGGGCGCCTGGTCGCCGGGACGCGGGCCGCTCATGGGCCCAGCATATCGGCCCGGCCTGCGGTCCCAGCCCACCCTTGACGGCCACGAAGCCGGGCCGCTATACATCGGACGCGCTTCCCCCCAGGCGCACCTGCCGTGACTGGAGGGAGCATGGCGTCCGGACCGCTCGACCCCGCAAGCACCCCGACCCGCGTGGACCCGGTGAGGGAGATCCGGTTCGCCGTCGTCATGTACGGCGGGGTATCGCTGGCCGTCTACATCAACGGCGTCGCTCAGGAGCTGTTCCACATGGTCCGCGCCACCGCCCCGGCGGACCCGGCGGCGCCCGGCTCCACCGCCCTGGTCCCCGACGACAAGCTCACCGGGTCCGAGGCCGCCTATCGCGACGTGGCCCGGATCCTCACCCGTCGGCTCATCGACGTCGAGCCGTACGATCGGACCCCGCCGCTCGCCGTCCGGTTCGTGGTGGACATCCTCTCCGGCAGCTCGGCCGGGGGCATCAACGCCGTGTTCCTGGGAAAGGCGCTCGCCAACGACCAGCCCCTCGCCCCGCTCGAGGCGCTGTGGGTGGACGAGGGCGACATCGCGAAGCTGCTGAACGACAAGGGTTCCAGGGGCGACCGGGTCCCGCTGCCCGTGCAATCGCCGCCCCGGTCGCTGCTGAACAGCCGGCGGATGTACTGGGAGCTGCTGCAGGCCCTCGACATGATGGATGGCAAGGAGCCCGCGGCCGTCTCGCCGTATGTGCGGGAGCTGGACGTGTGGATCACCACCACGGACCTGCGGGGGCTGGTCCTCCCCATCCGGCTGGCCAACACCGTCGCCTACGAGCGCCGGTACCGCAACGTGTTCCACTTCCGCCACGATCCGGGCGACGCGGTGCGGCCGGCCCGGACGGACTTCGAACCGGACAACGACCCCATCCTCGCGTTCGCGGCCCGGTGCACGTCGGCGTTCCCGTTCGCCTTCGAACCAATGCGGCTGGTCGACGTCGACGACCTCCTCGATCGCTACGAGCGGCGGCCGGGGGCGCGGAGATGGGATCGCTCGGACTCGCCCCGGTGGGAGGCCTACTACGGAGACTACGTCCCCGGCCCGGGCGAACCGGCGCTCCGGAACCCCTTCCCGGTCCGGTCCATGGCAGACGGCGGAGCCCTCGACAACAAGCCGTTCTCGTGGGCCACCGACACGCTGCTCACGCGGCGAGCCGACGTCACCGTGGACCGCAAGCTGATCTACGTCGAGCCTGATCCCGGCCAGCCCGAGCTCGAGAGGGAATCCGGCGATCAGCTGGACGCGATCCAGAACATCCAGCTCCAGGGGATGACGCTGCCCCGCGCGGAGACCATCCGGGACGACATCCAGCGCGTGGTCGATCGCAACCGGACCATCGAGCGCATCGCCCGCATCCTGCGGTCGGTGGACGCCGACGTGGCTCCCCGTGCGGAACCGGAGCCCGGGGACTGGGGAACGCTCGGGCTGGCCGCCCTGGTCCGGGAGCGGGGGTCGGCCTACAGCGGGTACCACAAGCTCAAGGTGGCCACGGTCACCGACGACCTGGCCGACCTGGTGTCGTCCGTGGCGGGGTTCCGCCTGGAATCCGACGAGCCGACGGCGGTGCGCTACCTGGTTCGATCCTGGCGGGACGGCGCCTTCGCCTACGATCCCGGGCCCGACGACACGGTGGAGTCGTTCAACGCGTTCCTGGTCCGGTACGACCTCCGCCACCGGCTCCGCCGGCTGGCCTTCCTCCAACGGAAGGCGGACGACCTGTTCGAGCTGGACCCCCAGGCCACCCAGGTCCTCGCCTCGCGCGAGGATGCCGCGGACCGTGTCCTCGAGCTCATGGCCGACGCCGGGAGGCGCCGAGCGTTTCGGGACGAGCTCCTGTCCATCAAGGGCGGAATCAATGCGATCCAGGGTGGGCTGCTCGCGCTGGACGAGGCGATGCGCCGCCGAGGCGACCTGAGCCCGGTGTGGCCGGCCGTCCGGGACACCGGCATCAGCTCCTCTCTGCTACGAACCCTTCTCGCGCAGCCCACCGACCTCGACCGGCGCGCGTTCGCCGCCCGAGTGGTCGGGGAGAACCGGGAGGCGTTCGAGGCCCTGGCCTCCGCCACCGCGAAGGCGTTCGCCGAGGGCGCCGAGGTCCGCCTCCCCGACGGCACCACCGCGTTCGTCGAGGGGACGGTGGAGGCCCGGTCCCGGCTCGACGCCGTCCTCGGCGGCGAGGGGCCGGGGTCCGGCCAGGGGCCCGGCCCCGAGGCGGCACGGGAGGCCCTCTCCCTGTATGCGGCCTGGTTCGACGACTACGACATGGTGGCGTTCCCCATCGCCTACGGAAGCGACGCCGGCGAGACGGACGTCGTCGAGATCTTCCGGGTGAGCCCTGGGGACGCCACCAACCTGGTGGACGAACGCGCCATGGACAAGCGGAAGCTGGCCGGGTTCCGCTACGGCCACTTCGGGGCGTTCCTCGATCGGGGGTGGCGCCAGAACGACATCATGTGGGGTCGCCTGGACGGCGCCGAGATCCTGATCAAGGCCCTGCTTCCGGAGCCCTCACCCGAACGGGACGCGCTGGTGGACCGGGCGCAGCTGGCCGTCGTGCAGGAGGCGCGGGGCCCCGACTGGGACCTGGCCAGGTTCCGGGCGGCCTACCCCATCGAGCCCCACCTCGAACCCGAACCGACCATCCACGCGGCCGGGCGAGCCGCGCACATCGTGGGGAACCTGATGAAGGGGATCAGCCAGGCCCGGGGGCTCCTGACCAGCCCCGTGGCCTGGTTGGCGAGGCTGGGGGCGCTGATCGGGGGCCTGGTCGAGGTGGCCCTCCCGGGCAGCGCCAGGCACCTGGTCTTCAAGCATCTCCTCAGCCTGCTGTATGCCTTCGAGGCCCTGCTGATCGCGGGCGGGATCGTGCTCGGCTCTGCCCCCGTGGCCCGGCTGGGATGGATCGCGCTCGGCATCACCGTGCTGGTCCGCATGATCGTGCTCGTGCTCCACGACGTCATGGAGGGGAAAGGACCGTGGAGGGCCGCGCTTCGAGGCGGCGTGGTGGTGCTGGTGCTGGCGGTGGTGGCCCTGGCCGTCTCCGGGGGCTTCCACATCGGCCACGACGTGAAGGACATCTGGCACTCGGTCAAGGACCGCGTGAGCAGCTGGCTCTGAACCGCGGAACCGGCCGGTCACGCGATCCAGCGTAGGGCGACGGCCGGCTACGGAGCCGTCCAGTCCGCCCGGCGCCCGAAGAACGCGAGGTACCGGGTCTGGAGGCCGGCGCCTTCCGGCACCTCCACCGTGGGCCCCAGCTCGCCGGCCGGACGCAGCAGCGCCTCGTATGGCCGGAAGTACGCGAGGGACCGCTCCATGCACTCGGGGTCGAGCGCCACCTCCACGCCGATAGCCCGGGCCAGGTCCCAGTTGTGCACCGTGATGTCGTTCATGCGCTCCCCGCAGTAGATCCACGCTTCCGACGGGCCCCGCGAGAGCTGCACGATGGTCTCGTTCCCGGCCCGCTCGAAGCCGGCGCTGGCCTCCTCGATGGTGCGAAGGGTCACGCCGATGGGGTCCTCACCCAGGACGTCTCCCTTCACCGTCGGCGCCACCTCGGCAAGGTTGCGTCCGTCGCACAGCGGCGCCACCCACAGGTTGTTCCAGGCGATGTGGTACGCCAGGTCCCGGACGTCCCACTCCGAGCAGGGTGTCGGAAGGTGCCACTGGTCGTCGCGGATCTCCTTCACCGTCTCGGCCAGCAGGTCCCCGGCCCGGCGGTGCAGCTCGTAGTACTCGCTCATGGTCGCCTTTCTCCGCGTCGCGTCGGTCGGGCTCAGCTCCGGGGCGGGTGGTGCTCCAGGTGGGCGGTGAATGAGGCGCCCGACGGGAACTCCGTCCATTTCCCGGCCTCCATGATCGCCGCTCCGCCCTTGCCGAAAATGTGCCAGTCGGTCCCGTCGCCGACCACGGCGGTGTCCTCGTCGATGGCCAGCAGCCGGCAGTCGTGCGGGATGGCGGCCACGATGGAGGCACGCAGCCCCGGGACGTGGACGTCGAGCGCGTCCCAGTGCGGCCCGAAGTACAGCTTCGGGAACAGCCCCAGGCCGGGCCGCCAGAAATGCGCGCTGGTGGGGTCGTTGGACGTGCTGTCCGGCGCCACGTCGCCCAGGCAGGCGATGCCGGCGCTGCACCCGGCGTAGGCCAGTCCCCGGTCCAGACCATCGAGGATCGCGTTCCAGAAGGGCGTCCCCTCGAGCGTCTCGGCGAGATGGGCCGGATTGCCGCCGGAGAAGTACACCACCGACGACCGGATCACCTTCTCCACCAGCTCCGGGCGCTCGGCGTCCTCCCGGACCTTCAGCGGCAGCACCTCCGAGGAGATGCCGCCTTCCTCGAGGTGGGCCAGCCCGAGGTCCCCCCACCGGTTGAACACGCGGTCCCCTTCGGGCGCGCTGGCGGTGGGCAGGATGAGCACCGTGCCGTCGCCGGTGGTTCGCTCCAGCAGGAAGCGATCCACCTCGTCGGTCCACGGCAGGAACTCGCCGGATCCGAGCAGGGCGAACAGGCTCACGCGGGGCGCTCCGCGGCCAGGCGGAAGAACTCCTCACGATGCGCTTCCCGGAAGAAGTCCTGCCCGAACGCGTTCAGCATCCCTTCGACCTGGCTCACGTGGGCCTCGATGGCCCGGAGCTTCAGGTCGAGGGCATCCGCCGGCAGCTCGTACAGGATGGCCAGCTCGCCCCGCGGCGTGACCGGCGGGACGTCCGGGCCCATGAACACGTTGAACCGATTCATCCGTTCAACGAACGTCTCCGCCCACTCCGGCGTCATGGTCGCGTAGTACAGCCGCGCCCCCGGCTTCCCGGCCCGCTCGAACGCCTCGGTGGTCCACGCGCACACGGACTTGTGGTCGGGATGGTTGGTCATGCCGTCCGGCCCGAACGTGAACACCGAATCGGGCTGGACCTCCTCCATGACGGCCTGGACCTTCACCGTGGCCTCACCGGCATCCGCCTGCGCGCACGTCCCGTCGTGGTAGTCCAGGAACCGGTGGTCGCGGACGCCGAGGATCTCCAGGGACCGCAGCAGCTCCTGCTCGCGGACCGCGCCGAGGGTCGCGGTGGGCCACCGCTCCTCGTCCCACGACCCCTCCTCGCCCCGGGTCGCCGTCACGCACACCACACGACTTCCCTGCTGTACCCCCAGCGCCATCAGCCCCGCGGTGAGGTAGGTCTCGTCGTCGGGATGCGCCCACACCCCGAGCACGGTCCCGAGGCGCGGGACGGCGCGATCCTCCTCGGTCATGGCGGCGACCTTACCCAGCGACCCGGGAGCGTGACAACGGGACCGGCCCGGCGAGGGGCCCGTTGTAGGATGCGGGTCGTGACCCCCCGCCTGTCTCCGCGCATCGCCCCCGTCATCGAGGTGCTCCAGCCGCTGCTGGGCATGTTCATCGAGGCGCAGAGCCTCATCGAAAAGGCCGGCCCGGATCTCTGCGACTTCATGGCCGGCAATCCGCAGGAGCTGGCCATGCCGGCGTACGTGGAGGCGCTCCAGAAGTGGGCGGAGCCCGAGCGGCGGGACTGGTTCGCCTACGTCCAGAGCGACCCCAACGCCCAGCAGGTCGTGGCGGCCTACCTCCGGGAGCAGCAGGGCCTCGAGTTCGAACCCGAGGACGTCACCATGACCAACGCCGCAATCGGAGCCCTGGCGGTGGTCCTGCGAACCATCGCCGGCGACGGCGACGAGGTCATCATGGTGAGCCCGCCGCATTTCCTGTACGAGCCGCTCATCCGGGCGGCGGGAGCGGAAGCCGTCCGGGTGAAGGTCCACCCGGAGACCTTCGACCTGGACCCGGAGGACGTGCGGGCGGCGATCACGCCCCGGACCCGGGCCATGATCCTGAACTCCCCGCACAATCCGACCGGACGGATCTTCCCGGCGGAAACGTTGGAGAGCCTGGGCCGGGTCCTGTCCGAGGCCTCGGAGCGGCACGGCACGATCTACCTGCTGTCGGACGAGGCGTACAGCCGGATCCTGTTCGACGGCCGGACCTTCGTCCCGCCGGCGGCGCACTATCCCAACACGTTCGTGATCTACAGCTACGGCAAGCAACTGCTGGCGCCGGGCCAGCGCATCGGCTTCATCGCCATGCCGCCGACGATGCCGGAACGTAAGGAGCTGATGCTGCCGCTGATGGCGGCTCAGCTGATCACTGGGTGGGCCTGGCCCAACGCGCTGCTCCAGCACGCGCTGCCCGACCTGGACCCGCTTTCGGTCGACATGGAGAGGCTCCAGTGGCGGCGTGATCGCATCGTGGAGGCCCTCCGGGACATGGGGTACCGGCTGCACGTCCCCGAGGCGACCTTCTACCTGCTGGTCGAATCGCCGCTGGAGGACGACTGGGCGTTCTTCCGGTCGCTGGCCGAGGAGTCCGTGCTGGTGCTTCCGGGGACCATGCTGGAGCTGCCGGGCACGTTCCGGATCTCCCTCACCGCGAGCGACGACATGGTCGAGCGGTCGCTCCCCGCGTTCGCCCGAGCCATCAAGCGCGCGCAGGAGTAGCCCGCCGCAGGGCAGCGCCCGCGACGCTCAGGGCTCCCACAGGTACATGGTCACGGTGCACACGGGACGGAACCCGATCCGCCGGTACAAAGGGAGGGCCCGTGCGGCCGACCCGAGCATGGCCACGCGGTACCCGAGCTCTCGGGCCCGGAGCATCGCCGCCGAGGTCATGGCGGCGCCGATCCCCCGTCCCCGGAGCGCCGGGGCGGTCGACACGCTGTAGATGCCGGCGATTCCGCCGCCCAGCATCGCGCCGGAGGAGGCGACCGCTCGACCCTCCACCAGGCCCACGAAGCGCTGCAACGGAGCGTCCGGCGCGTATCCCACGGCATCGCCCAGGCGCGCCATCGCGTGGAGCTCGGCGTCCTCCATGCCGAACCCCACCCGCATGGCCTCCTGGCACCGGGCCTGCGCCTCCGGCCCGTCGACTAGTTGGACCTGGAGCGGAACCTGGGCCCGAATGGCGGTGAACCCCTCCAGCCCGCACGCCATCCACGGCAGGTCGTAGTCGTGCCGGAAGCCATGGGCCTCGAGCCGCTGGCCCAGGTCTGTGGGCGAATCGTCCGGCCCTACCCACCACGTGGCCGGGACGCCATGCGCCCGCAGGACGTCCACGACCTCGGCGATCCGCCCGTCGGCTTCATCCGGCTGGAACCGGGCTCCCTGGATCCCGTTGGTGAAGGCGACCGGCTCGCCGACGATGGTGACCAGCAGGTCCTCCTGCGCCCGGACGAACCCGCCCTGGATCCGGGCCCAGCGCTCCGACAGCACCCAGCCGTGGCGGTCCAGGGCCCGGACCAGCGTCGCTGGCGCCAGGTCGGTGACCACCGGGTCCGGGTCCGTGGGAACGCCCACGCCAACGCCCACGCCCACGCCGGCGGTGCCGGTGCCGGTGGCGGCGGTCACACCGGCAGCACGCCGTGCTTGCGCCACGGCCGCTCGACCGTCTTGGTCTCGCCGATGTCCAGGCCCCGGACGATGGCCGCGCGGGTCGCCTGGGGCTCGATGAGGTCGTCCAGGAAGGACCAGCCCGCAGCGATGTACGCGTTGATCTGCTCCCGCACCGTCTGCGCCATCTGGTTCCGCATCGTGTCCTGCGCGTCCTGGTCCCCCGCGGCCTCGATCTGCTTGCGGAAGATGATGTTCACGGCGCCCTCCGGCCCCATCACCGAGATCTCCGCCGTGGGCCACCCCGCGATGTAGTCGGGCTCGTAGGCTCGCCCGTTCATCACGTAGTAGCCGGCGCCGTAGCCCTTGCGGAGCACCACCGTGACCTTGGGCACGGTGGCCTCGGCCACGGCGAACAGCATCTTGGCGCCGTGGCGGATGATCCCCTGCTTCTCCACCGCCGACCCGACCAGGAACCCCGGGCAGTCCATCAGGAACACCAACGGGATGGAGAACGCGTCGCACAGCCACACGAACCGCGCGGCCTTGTCCGCCCCGTTCACGTCGAGGGCGCCCCCCAGGAACATGGGCTGGTTCGCCACGATCCCGGCCGGGCGGCCGGCGAAGCGGGCGAACCCCGTGACCAGGTTCCGGGCCCATTCGGGCTTCATGGGGAAGAAGTCGCCGTCGTCCACGATCTCCCGGATGACCTTGCGGACGTCGTAGGCCTGCCGGGGGTTGGCCGGGACGATGTCGAGCAGGGCGTCACAGGACCGGTCGAGCGGGTCCGCCGGCTCCGCCACCACGGGTGGCTTCTCCCGGTTCGAGGACGGAAAGTAGCCGAGGTACTTCCGCACCACCTCGATGCACTCCCGGTCGTCGGCCACCTCCAGGTCGGCCACGCCGGAGATCTTGCAGTGCACCGCCGACCCGCCCATCTCCTCCGCGGTGACGTCCTCGCCCACCGCCGCCTTGACCAGGTGCGGTCCGCCCAGGGCCATGTTCGAGGTTCCCTTCACCATGGGCACGAAGTCGGCCAACCCGGGGATGTACGCCGTGCCGGCCGCGCCCGGGCCCATCATGGCGGCGACCTGCGGCACGACCCCGGACATGTGCACCTGCTCGCGGAACAGGTCGCCGGTCCGGGCGAACATGGAACCGGCCGCCTCCTGAATCCGCGCCCCCGCCGAGTCCACCAGCCACACGATCGGGATACGCTCGCGCAGGGCCAGCTCGCGCATCCGGGAAGCCTTCAGCTCCCCCACCATGCCCATGGACCCGGCCATGACGGTGAAGTCATACGCGATCACCGCCACCCGCCGTCCGTCGATCCGCCCCACACCGGTCACCACCCCGTCGCCCGGCGTGAGCTTCCCCTGCATGGACGGGGCCTGCGACTGGTGGTGGGCCAGCAACGAGAACTCGCCGAAGGTTCCGGGGTCGAACAACAGGTCCAGCCGCTCGCGGACGGTGAGCTTCCCCTGCTCGTGCTGGCGGGCGACCCGCTCTGGGCCGCCCATCTCCCGGAACCTGGCCTTGCGTTCCCGGAGCTGCTCGACGTGCCCGGGCATGTCGGGACCGGAGTAGACCAGGGTGGGAACGTACTCCCGCGGCTCGGCGGCGCCCTCGGTGGGCTCGCTCATGCGCCCAGACCTCCTCGGGGCCCTTCGCCGGGAGCTGCCTCCCGATGGCTGCCCGGGCCCGCTCGGCCGAAGTGTACGCCGGACGCTACAGCGAGCCGAGCGGGGCGATGGCGCGGAGAGGCTGGCCCGTGACCCCCGCGATGACCTCGAAGTCCCGGTCGTAGTGGAGCAGGGGAAGGGCGGCGAGCTCCGCCGCCGCTGCGATCAGGAGGTCCGGCAACTTGACCTGCCGGTGATGGAGAGGACCACGGGAGGCGAGCAGGCCGAAGATGTCGGTGGCGCGTTCCCACACGGGTTCGCCGATGGGAACGTACAAGAGGGCGTCGAGGCGCTCGCGAAGCGCAACGAACGCATCCAGGTCCCGAGCGGTCCACAGGAGCTCCAGCCGAACCATCGCGCAGGTGGCGATCTCGCCGACCTCCACCAGAGCGTCGAAAGCGGTGCGGAGTTCGGGATTCTTCTCGCGATTGGTCCAGGCGCTCGTGTCGGCAAGCTCCATTCAGGATCGCGACCGCCCCGGCCAGGAGCGGGTGGCGCGGAGCTCATCGAGCTTGCCTCCCAAAAGCTCCGCAAACGACTGTCGGGCCAGCTCGGCGAGCCGCTCCCGCCGGACAGCCTCCGCGAGGGCCCGATGCACCGTCTCCGTCGCTCCGCTCGTTCCGAGCACCCCCGCCGCCCTACGAACGAGGTCCTGATCCAGGTTCATGCTGGTACGCTTCACCATGCGCCAAGTATATGCCTCATAAGAGGCATCGGATACATACGGCTGGGCGAGCTCAGCGGCCCTTCCACTCGGGCTTGCGCTTCTGGAGGAACGCGCTGACGCCTTCGGCCAGATCGGGCTCCTCCAGGTTCGCGGCCAGCATCTCCTTGAGGTGCTGGAGGGCCTGGCCGAAGGCTTTGTCCTCGGCGCCGGTGAACGACCGCTTGCCGAGGCGGAGGATGGCCGGGCTCTTGGAGGCGAGCGCGTCGACCAGCTCCGCGACGACCCCGTCGAGCTCGGCCCGCGGGACCACCCGGTTCACCATGCCCCACCGAAAGGCCTCGTCGGCACCCACCCGTCGGCCGGTCAGCATCAGCTCGAGCGCGATCCGCCGGGGAACGGTTCGCTGGACCACCGCCGTGATCACGTGCGGCCACAGCCCCAGGTTGATCTCCGGCATCCCGACCTCGATGTCGTCGGCGGCCACGGCGAGGTCGCATCCGAGCATGAGGCCGAACCCGCCCCCCAGCGCGGTGCCGTTCACCCTGGCGATGGTGGGCTTGGGATGGTGCCACAGCGCGTCCAGGAGACGGACGATGGCCGCGGGAGCCGACTCCGCCGTGTCCTCGCCGAACCCCCCGACGTCGCCGCCCGCGCAGAACGCCGCGTCGCCCGCTCCCGTGATCACCACGGCCGCCGCACCCTCGTCAGCCGCGGCCCGCCGCAGCCCTTCCAGCAGCCCGTCGATCACACCGGGCGACAGCGCATTGCGCCGCTCCGGTCGGTCGATGGTCACCCACGCCGCCGGGCCGCGGAGCTCGAACAGGACCTGGTCCGTCATCCGAGGGAACCCTATCCCCACACGGCCGGGTGAACGAAGAGACGGCCCCCGATCGGAGGCCGTCTCTGGCTGCCGCCGGGGCGCCCGAGCGCCCTAATCTGATGGCCTTACGCTCAAGGGTGGCCCGACCGGCCCTGTGGGCCGGGGATCAGGACTTGCCCGGGGCGAGACGCTTGCCCCGGTAGTTGGGGAACACCACGTCGGCGTGCTGCCAGCAATAATCGGCTGCGTTGTAGACCGACAGCTTGGTGTTGCAGCCGGGCTCGGCGCAGACGCGGCCGCGCTTGGTCGTACGGGAAGGCTGGGGCAGATGCCCAGGCCGAGTTCCTTTCACGAGCGGCTTCCTCCTCCTCACTAACGTTCGACGCGCAGGGGGAGGAGGATTCAGGGGGAGAGGCTCGGACTCAGGAAGGGCGAAACGAGGTCAGCGCCCGGATTCCTCTTCGATCACCAGGCGGATCCGGGCGACCAGCGTGCGGGGCATGGCGTCTCGGGTGCACTTGTGGGCGACCATTGTCTGGAGGGCCCTGCGGAAATCGGCCCGCTCTTGGCACGGCCAGCAGGTGAGGAGGTGCTCGGCGATGACCCGGGACTGGTCCTCGGGGAGCTCCCCGTCCAGGTAGAGCTCGACCTCTCTCAGCACCTCGTTGCAGTCAACCACGGACCAACCCTCGCTCACGCACTGTATTCCACAACCGTTTCTCCAGCGCTTTCCTTCCCCGGTGGAGCCGTGACATGACCGTTCCGATGGGGATGTCCAGGATCTCGGCGATCTCCTTGTAGGAGAACCCCTCCACGTCGGCCAGCCACACGGCCATGCGGAACCCCTCCGCAAGCGACTCCAGCGCGGCCTTCACGTCCTCGTCGGGGATGCGGTCCAGGACCTCCGTCTCCGCCGAGGCCGCCTGCCCCTCCTGGGACATGTGGTCGTACAGGTACCAGTCCGGGATCTCCTCCTCCAGCACGGTCACGGGCTCCCGCTGGCGCTTCCGGTAGCTGTTGATAAACGTGTTGGTGAGGATCCGGTACATCCACGCCCGCAGGTTCGTCCCCTCGGTGAAGCCGCCGAAGCCCCGGTAGGCGCGCAGGAAGGTCTCCTGGACCAGGTCCTCCGCGTCGGAGGGGTTCCTGGTCAGCCGGAGGGCGGCCGAGTACAGGCTCGACAGCAGGGGCATGGCGTCGCGCTCGAACCGCTCCCTGAGCGCGGCCTCCTCCGGGTTGGATGTCTCGGACGTCGAGACGCTATCCCTCAACGATGGTCACCTCGTGATATCCGCTGGATCCACTGTACTCCGGCGGGACAACCCTCCCCGTCTGCACCGCGCCGGTCCCGTCCACCGCGCGGACCAGGACCTCCACGTCGCTCGCTTCGTTCGCGCTCTTCGCGGAGAACTGGAACCGCCACAGCTGCCACGTGAACGGCGAGAGCGCCGGCTTCAGCACGGCCGGATCCCAGCGGTGGCCGCCGTCGACGGACACCTCGACCCGGGAGATGCCGCGGTCGCCGGCGAAGGCCACCCCGGCGATCGTCACCGTCTGGGCGACGTCCTGGCCCTGGCGGGGCGTGTCGATGCGCGACATCGTCTTGACCACGGCCTCCTTGATCCAGCCCCGCTGCTCCCAGAACCCCTGGAACGGCCGGTCCACCACCTCGATCGCGCCCAGCCACTTCGGCATCTTCATGCCGTAGTACCCGGGGACCAGCAGGCGGGCCGGGAAGCCGTGCTCGCGGGGAAGCACGCGGTCGTTCATTCCGACGGCCACCAGGGTGGTCCGGCGAAGCGCCGTGGCCAGCGGGATGGAGTCGGCGAAGCCGTCCACCGAGTACGAGACCACCTCGACGGCCCCTGGGCTGACCCCGGCCCGGCGCAGCAGGTCCGGCATGGGTATCCCCGTCCACTTGGCGTTCGAGATGAGGTGCCCGCCGACCTTGTTGCTGATGCACTCCAGGGTCTGGAACTGCTCGACCGCCCGCATCGAGGTGAGCGCGCGGTAGGAGAGCCGCAGCGGCCGGTCGACCAGACCCCGGACCTCCAGCGACCACGTGTCGGAGTCGATGTCAGGGTAGACCAGCTCCTCGTTCACCACGTAGAAGCGGTCGTTGGTCGTGATCTCCGGGGAGAGGCCGGCGATACGACCGAACGCGGCCTGGCCGAGCCCTCCCGACGGGGTGGCCGCGGGGGACACGTCGCCCAGCCGGAGCGGAAGCCGGCCCGGGTTCGGCCGCCGGAACACGAACCGGCCCAGGCTGGCCCACCCGGCCAGGAACCCCACCCCGCCGATCCATACGGCGTTCACCACGGTCCGGCGGAGGGCGTCGTGCGAAGCCCCGCGGGCGGGGTCGGTCAGGCTCCGGTAGACCCGCGCGGAGACCAGCGCCGAAAGGGCCAGCATGGGAATCAGCACCAGCGAGTACACCAGCAGGCTCACCGTGCCCATCTCGTGGCCGTACGCGGCCAGCGCGATGGCGTACGCGGGCAGGGCCAGGACCGCCGCGGCCGGCTCGATCCGCCCCAACGCGGCATGGAGCCTGGGAAGGGCGAGCCCCAGGAGGACCGCCAGCACCAGGAACCCCACTCCAGAGGCGATGACAGCGCTGGGCCGGGCGGCGTGCTGGAAGCGGTCGATGAAGAAGGCGTCGAGCTTCCCGGGAGCCACGCGAATCACGGCCTGGGCAACCGAGACGGGAGTGAACGGGAAGGAGTTCCAGAACGTGTGCAGGACGGCGTCGGCCACGAGCGCCGCGGCCGCGCCGGCCAGCCCGGCGGCGGCCCCCGACGCCCGATGGGAAGGCAGCTCCCTCCCCCGGGGGGGACCGCCCTCGCTGGGCCGCGCCTCGCTCATCGTCGGCTCCACCGCTCCCAGGATATGGCCCGCTCCCGCATTTCGAGGGTGTGGTTCCGGGCGAGAGGAAACCGTTGCGCCTCGGTGTCAGGAATCACGGGCGGTGGGATCATTAGACCGATGGCGAACAACGGGGGCCGCAACCAGAAACAGCGGCGCGACCGCTGGCCGGGATTCGACCTGGGCGGGGGCGGCGGCGGCTCGAGCGGCGGCCCCCAGGCCGAACGGAACCGCCGGATCCGGACGATGGTCTGGGTCCTGGCCGGGCTGATCCTCGTCTTCTTCTTCCTCCCGCGCCTGCTCGGCGCGAGCAGGACCACCATCGACTTCTCCCAGTTCGAGGACCTCGTCAGCCAGCAGGCCGTGACCGATGTGTTCGTGGCGGACACCCAGGTCTCCGGGGTGTGGGAGAGAGGCGGGAACCGGGTCGACTTCGTGACCACCCGCCCGCCGGGAGACGACGGAGGCGCCCTGGTCCAGCTCCTGCGGAAGAACCACATCCGGTACACGGGGTCGCAGCCGAGTGGCTTCGCCGCGCTGCTGTACACGTGGGTGCCGACGATCCTGATCTTCGGGCTGCTGTGGTTCTTCTTGATACGCCGCATGGGGACCGGCGCGGCCAGCGCGCTCCAGCTCGGCAAGAACAAGGTCCGCATCTACGACCGCAAGGAGATGAAGACCACCTTCGGTGACGTGGCGGGCCTCGACGAGCCGGTCCAGGAGCTCCGCGAGATCGTCGACTTCCTGAAGAATCCCAAGAAGTACCAGCGGCTGGGCGGCCGGATTCCGAAGGGCGTGCTGCTCCTGGGACCGCCGGGGTGCGGCAAGACGCTGCTGGCCCGGGCGGTGGCCGGCGAGGCCAACGTGCCGTTCTTCTTCATGTCCGGCTCGGAGTTCGTGGAGATGTTCGTGGGCCTGGGCGCCGCCCGGGTCCGGGAGCTCTTCAACCAGGCCAAGGAGAAGGCGCCGGCGCTGGTGTTCCTGGACGAGCTGGACACCATCGGGAAGGGGCGCATGGGCGGGCTGGGCGGCTCGCTGGGCTCCCACGACGAGCGGGAGCAGACCCTGAACCAGCTGCTGGTGGAGATGGACGGGTTCGACGCCAGCCGAGGCGTGATCATCATGGCGGCCACCAACCGGCCGGACGTGCTGGACCCGGCCCTGGTCCGCCCGGGGCGGTTCGACCGCCAGGTCGTGGTGGACCGGCCCGACCTCCGGGGCCGCGAGGCCATCCTGAAGGTGCACGCCCGCGGGGTGGCGCTCTCCCCCACCGTCGACCTCAAGGTGCTGGCCGCGCGGACTCCCGGGTTCACCGGGGCGGACCTGGCCAACATCATCAACGAGGCGGCGCTGCTGGCGGCCCGCAAGGAGAAGGACGCCGTCGAGATGGACGACCTCGAGGAGGCCATCGACCGGGTGGTGGCCGGCCTGGAGCGCAAGAGCCGGGTCATGAGTGAGAAGGAGCGCCAGATCGTGGCCGTCCACGAGATGGGCCACGCGCTGGTCGCCCTGGTGGTGCCGACGGCCGACCCGGTGCACCGGGTGTCGATCATCCCTCGCGGCGCCGCGGCCCTCGGCATGACCATGCAGCGGCCGCTGGAGGACCGCTACCTGCTGACCGAGCCCGAGCTGGCGGACCGGCTGGCCATCCTCCTCGGCGGGCGCACGGCCGAGGAGATCATGTTCAAGCAGGTCTCCACCGGTGCCCAGAACGACCTGGAGCGGGCCACGGAGATCGCCCGGGCCATGGTCACCGAGTACGGCATGAGCGAGAAGGTGGGCCCGCTGTCCTACGGACGCGACGGGTTCCGGGGCTCCGAGGGGCGGCTGCTGTTCCCGGGTGATCGTCCCGAGATGTCCGACGCGCTCGCGTCCATCGTCGACGACGAGGTCAAGCGCCTGGTCAACGAGGCTCACGTCCGGGCCCAGGAGATCCTCCGGGACCGGCGCGAGCTGCTGGACAGGCTGTCCCGGGTGCTGATGTCGGCCGAGGTCATCGAGGGAGCCGACCTCAACGCCTACGCGGAGGGCCGCAAGCCCATCCCCGAGCCCGAGGAGCGGGCCGACGGCGACCAGACCCAGCCGCTTCCCTCGTCCGGGCCCGACATCGTGCAGTCCCCCTCCGAGTAGCTCCTCCGGCCGCTCAACGCTCCGTCGGCTCGGGGTGCCGGTGCGCCACGCACAGGTCGAGCCGGCCCCGCCACCGGTCCAGGAACCGGTTGAAGTTCCGCTCCGACAGCCGGTCGCGCTCCTCGGCTGGCGTGTTGGCCCACATCCGGTGCTCGTGGCGGGCCAGCGGCACCGGGACCACCACGCAGCGGAGCCCCCGGTCCTTGACCCGGAACGAGAGCTCGATGTCGGCCGCCCGGTAGAACCGGAAGCGTTCGTCGAAACCGCCGGCCTCGACGAGGGCCTCCCGGCGAGCGGCCACCAGGTACCCCTCGATGGCGTCGACGTCCGGGCCCTCGGACTCCTCGAAGCGGTCGAGGTCGTCGGTGACGATGCCGAAAGGCCCCGCCAGGCCCACCGCCGGGTCCTTCAGCGCCCGCTCCAGCGGTCCCAGGACGTCGCCCGTCGGTTCGACCGATCCGTCCGCGACCACGACCATGCGTCCGGCCGTTCTCTTCAGACCCACGTTGCGGCCGGTCCCCCAGCCGTGGTCGCGGTCCAGGGGAACGACCTCGACGTCCGGGGGCCAGGACGCGGGGTCCGTTTCCGCCGCGTCGACGACGACATGCTGGACGGAACGTTCGCCCTGGAGCCGCCGGAATCCGTCGATGCCACGGAGGACGTCCCCCGGCCAGCCCTGGACCAGCCACTGCACGGTGACATCGAACGAGGGCGGCTGCTCGAGGACCGATGGAACCTGGTCCGGAGTGACCCTGGGGAGGCGCGGGGCAGACACCGGCGTCACTTGCGATCCGGCCGGAGAATCCTCCACGTCGAATCCCAGCTCCCGGATTCGCCGGCGGAGTCTGTCCGCGGCGGTGAAGTCGCGAGCACGGCGGCGCTCCTCCCGCTCCCGGACCAGGCGTTCGACTTCCGGCGGAACGTCAGCCACCGGGGTGCCTCCGGATGAAATCGAGCACGGCCCGGTCGGACTCCTCGGCCTGCTCGGAGTGATACACATGGCCGGCCCCCTTCAGCAGGACCAGCTCCGCCCCCGGGATCATCTCGGCCAGGATGCGTGCGTTGGCCGGATCGACCATCCGGTCCTCGGTGCCGTGGAGGACCAGCGTGGGGACCCGGATGCCGGGCAGCCGGCCGTACGAATCGAACCCCTGCATGGCCTCCCACTGACCGCGCCGGCCCAGCGGCTTCTGGGGGCTCTCGCTTCCCACGCGGAGGTCCTCGGCCACGTGCTCCGGATGGGCCCGGGCGAACGCCTCCGAGTACAGGGCCAGGAACGGCTGGCCCTTCGGAACCGCAGCCCGGGAACGAATCACGTGTCGCCCGCCGCAGTGGGTCGCCGCCAGGATCAACGTGAGGACCCGCTCCGGACGGGCCAGGACCAGCTCCTGGGCCACCATGCCGCCAAACGACTGCCCGTAGAGGTGCGCCTTCGGCAACCCGAGCTCGTCCAGCAGCGCCACCGTGTCGTCCACGAAAGTCGTCATGGTCATCGGTTCGTCGGGTGGATCGGAGCGCCCGTTCCCCCGGAAGTCGTACGCGATCACGAACAGCTCCCGGGCCAGGTGCGGGATGTTCCGCCGCCACCCGGGAATGTCCCCACCCAGCCCCTCCAGCAGCACGATCGGCGGCGCGTTCGGGTCGCCGTGCGTCTCGTAGTAGAGCCGGGCACCGCCTGGACGCTCCAGCAACGGCATCTCAGCGACCCGGCGCGAAGGCCTTCAGCAGGAGCTCGTAGCTGGCCCGCTGGTGCTCGGGCGACGGGCCCACCCAGGCGCTTCCCAGGATCAGGCGGTCGGCGATACCGTCGTACGCGGCGATCCGTTCGCGGGCCTCCTCGGGAGTTCCGGCCACCGCCAGGGTGTCGACCATGGGGAGCGCGATCTCGATCATGGCGGCGGTGTCGCCGGCCGCGAACGCCTTGCGCAACGCGCCGACGCGGTCCTCGAACCCGTGGAGGGCGAGCACGGGGGCGTAGGTCCGGGTGGTGGCGTAGAAGCCGAGCTGGAGCGCGGCCTCCTGCCGGGCCACCTCCCGGTCCGCGTTCACCTGCACGATGAGGTTCGTGGTCACGTTGATCTCCGCGGGATCCCGGCCGGCGTTTCGGGCACCCCGCTCGATAGCCGGCCTCAGGACCTCGGCCACCCATCTGGGGCTGGTCATGGGGTGGCCGGAGATGCCGTCCGCGACCCGCCCCGCCGCCTCGGCCATCCGCTCGTTCACGGCCGCCAGGTAGATGGGCACGGTTCCCGGCGCGGGGCCGGCCCCCGGGAACGGCGGCATGGTGATGGTGTAGAAACGTCCGCGGTGCTCGGGCGGCTTCCCGTGGAAGGCGTCCAGGACCACGCGGATGGCCTCGACCGCTTCCGCCATCTTGGCGGCCGGATGCTCGAAGGGAACCGAGAACCGCTGCTCGTTGACCCGTTTCACCTGGGAACCCAGGCCGAGGATGAACCGGCCTGCGGACAGCTCGGCCAGGTCGCGCGCGGCCATCGCCGTGATGGCCGGGCTCCGGGGGAACGCCAGCGCGACGGCGGTTCCCACCGTGACGTGCTCGGTGGCCTCGCAGACCAGGGTGGCCTGCACGAACGCCGAGCGGGCCGTCTCCGCCACCCACACGCTCTCGTAGCCCGCTTCCTCGGCCATCCGGGCCAGCGCGGGGAGCCCGCGAAGCTCGCCGCCGACCACGATCCCCAGACTGGGCATGCCGGGGCGAAGGGTACCCGTCCACACGGGGTGTGGTTCTCGGGGGGCGAACGGGTACATAGGCCCAGATGCTGAAGCTCGACCACACGCTCTCGGGGCGCTACCGGGTCGAGGGCCTGCTGGGGTCGGGCGGGATGGCGCAGGTGTACCGGGGAACCGACACCGTGCTCTCCCGCACCGTGGCGATCAAGGTCCTCTCCTCGGATTACGCGCGAGATCCCGCCTTCGTCGAGCGGTTTCGTCGGGAGGCCCAGGCCGCGGCGCGACTGAACCACCCGACGGTGGTATCGGTGTACGACTCCGGCTCCGACGGCGGCGTGCATTTCATCGTGATGGAGTTCGTGGCGGGACGGACCCTCGCGGACGTCCTCGCGGCCGAAGGGCCCCTTCCGCCGGAACGGGCCGCCGCGATCTCGGCCCGGGTGGCCGAGGCACTCTCGTTCGCCCACGAGGCCGGCCTGGTCCACCGCGACGTCAAGCCGGGCAACGTGATGATCACGGAACAAGGCGACGTGAAGGTCGTGGACTTCGGCATCGCCAGGGCGGCATCGGGACAGACGGTCACCCAGACCACCTCGATCCTGGGCACGGCCTCGTACCTCTCGCCGGAGCAGGCCGAGGGCAAGCCCGTCGATGGCCGGAGCGACATCTACTCGCTGGGGATCGTGCTGTACGAGCTCCTGACCGGGCGGGTTCCGTTCACCGGCTCCTCCCCGGTCGCGGTGGCGTACCGGCACGTGACGGAGGAGCCCGTGCCGCCGTCGGCCGTCCGTCCCGGCGTGCCGCCGGCCCTCGAGGCCATCACCCTCCGGGCCCTGGCCAAGGACCCCGCGCAGCGCTACCAGTCGGCCGAGCTGATGCGGTCCGACCTGGAGGCAGTGGCGCGGGCTGGTGCGGCGGCCAGTGCGACCGCGGTCGGGGAGCCCGACACCGAACGGCTCGACCGGGACCGCACCGCGACCCTACCGCCGGTCGTCGCCCCGCCAACGCAACCGTCCCCTGCCGGGCGGCCGCCGGCCCGCCGCCGCGCATGGCCGTTCGTGCTGGCCGCGGTCGCCGTCCTCGCGATCGTCGCCTTGATCGTGGTGGGGTTGCTGGGCGGAAACGGGGGCCCGATTCGGCACGCCTCCGGTGGCTCCCCCCGGCCCTCGGGAGGCGGGCATCATCCGTCCTCGCCTCCCGCCCCCGCGACGTCCTCGGTCCAGGACGCCGTGGTCAACCTGGCGAACGTCCTCTCGCGGGGGGTCTCCTCCGGGGCGATCAGCGACAAGGCGGCCCAGGACGTCCTCCACCACGCGGCCGACGCCGTCCACGACTACCAGGAGGGGAAGCTGGACGACGCCCTCAAGAAGCTGTCCGACCTGGCTGGGAAGATCGCCCAGGCCGTCCAGCACGGCGACATCTCCTCCGCCTACGCCGGCCAGCTCACCCAGGCCGTCCAGGCCCTGGCCACCGCTATGCAGGCTCAGCCGACGCCGAGCGGCGAGATCACCCTCCCCGGCGAGGGCGACTGACCGGCCCGGAGAGACCGGCACGCGTCGGTGAGGCTCAGCCCGTGGGCAGCTTGGTGACGTTTCGGAGGCGCGTGGCCAGGACCTCGAGCACCTTCATGGCGATCGACGGGTGCTGCTCGAGCAATCCGCGGAACACCCAGAACGTGATGCCGATGAGCTTCACCGGCGTCATCGCGGTGACGGTCGCCGTTCGCGGGCCCCGGTCCAGCAGGGAGATCTCGCCGAAGAAGTCACCGGGGCCGAGCGTGGCCCGTCCCTTTCCCCCGATGCTGATCTTGACCTTGCCGTCGGTGATCAGGAAGAACCCCACTCCCCGATCGCCTTCCCGCGCGATCACGTGCCCCTCGGGATGGGAGACCTCCTTGGCGGCCAGCACGATGGCCTGGAGCTCCCGCTTCGTGCATCCCGAGAACATGGGGACCTTGGCGAGCTGATCGACCGCCCCTCGAGTGTCCACCTGACCTCCTCGCCCCTGGTTGAACGCCGCGCCATGCGCGGATTCGCGCGCTCGCACCATCGCTCACTCACGCCCGGCCGAGCGAACCCGGCCGCGCGATTTTAGCCGACACAGCCGTCGGGCCGCCGTGTACGCTCGACCCTCGATGGGGGACGACGGACGCGGGCCGCGGCGATTGGTGTCATCGGGCTCGCCATACGAGCCGGTGATCGGGTTCTCCAGAGCGGTGGCGATGGGCCACCACGTGTACGTCTCCGGCACGGCGCCCGTGATGCCAGACGGGTCCGACCCGCCGGGCGATCCGTACCGCCAGGCCCGGCGGTGCCTGGAGATCGTAGCCGCGGCGCTGGCCGAGGCCGGGGCGCGGGTGGAGGACGTGGTTCGGACCCGCATCTACCTGACCCGGGCAGAGGACTGGGAGGAGGTCGCCCGCGCCCACGGCGAGGTCTTCGCCGAGATCCGCCCGGCCGGCACGTTCGTGGTCGTGACGGGGTTCCTGGATCCGCGATGGCTGGTGGAGATGGAAGCCCAGGCCTACGTGCCATGAACGGCCAGGGCTAGGGAAACCGAACCTCTGTCGCCGTTCCGAGAAAGGCTCCAAGCCGCGCCGCGTCCGCCTCGAGCTTCCTTCGAACCGTCGGGGACAAACGGTCGAACGGACGAACCTCCACTCGAAACGTCCCCGGCGCGCGTTCCCCCTTCCACGTGCCGATAGCGCGACCGTCCGAGAGGACGACGGGGTGGAGCCATCCGCCGCCACGGTTGATCACCTTCCACCCGCCGGGCTCGACGGCGAATGCGCGGTCCTTCCATCCCAGGAAGTACTCGTCGAAGGACGGGACCAGCCGGACCAGCCCGGGCGGCGCCTGGTCCGGCCCTGACCCGAGTGCCCACAGCCGCGCCCCGGGAGTCCGAGCCGGCCCGGGCAGCTCGACCTCGACCATGCGGTCCTCCACGGCGCGCCAGGCCCGCCTGGCGTCGCCCATCCGAATCCCGGACCAGAAGGCCAGGTCCTCGGGCGTCGAGGGCCCGTGGGAGGCCAGATACCGAACGGCCAGCTCCGCGAGCGCCGCCTCGCGTTCCATCGGTTCGGGCTCCCCGATCCAGTCGCGGACCAGCACGAAGTACCGCTCGCCGTTCCGGATCGGCCCGTGGCAGACCCGGCCGGTCGACGCCGCCAGCCACAGCAGGTGGACACCGATGGCCGGGTCGCCGGTCGGGATGCGGCGTCGTCGAAGCCGCGCCAGGACCTCGGCCCGGGTGAGCGGTCCCTCTCGGTCCAGCATCCGCTCGATCGCCGCCGTCGCCCGGTAGGGTTGGTCCCCGGTCAGGCCGAGCTCGTGCAGACGGCGGCGCGAGTTCGACACGCGGGGCTCGACCACCAGCGGCTGGAGCCATCCGTAGTCCTCGGCCGCCACCAGATGCAGCGTCCCGCGCATCAACCAGGTCAGGACGATGGACCGCTCCTCCACCCGGGCCCGCTCGACCGCCCCGGCCGTGAGCCCGTCCGTGCGGGCGGCGAGGGCCAGCCGGGCGGCGGAAAGCACCTGCGCCTGCACCCCGAGGAGATGCCGCACGAGGTCGCCCGGGCTCGCCCGATGCGGTCGGTGCAGCAGCTGGGCCGCCTCGCGAATCCGTCGCAACCGTGCCGTCGAATCTGCGGTCGGGCGGGGCATGGACGCATGCTACGGTGCGGCCGTGGCCGATCGGATCGAGGTACCGACGCGCGACGCCATCTTCCGGTTCGACCCCGGCGAGCGCGTGCTCGAGGTCTTCGGGATCGGCCCCGACGGATCGGCCCGCTATCGCGTCGAGATGCTCCGGGACTTCGGCATCGACGACGTGTTCGTGAGGATCACCTGCCCGGACACGACGATCCTGAACTACATCGTCGACGAATCGCAGCGCCCGCAGATCCAGGAGCTGGTCAGCGCCGTCGCCGCCGCCCGCAGCTCGTAACCGTCCGGCCCAGCTCCCAAAAGGAGAAGCCGCAGGCCGATGACCTGCGGCTTCCGTTCGTCGCGGGGACAGGATTTGAACCTGTGACCTCTGGGTTATGAGCCCAGCGAGCTACCGGACTGCTCCACCCCGCAGAACGATGCTAGCAGCCCCGCCCGTCCCCGCCCACCAGATCAGCTGGCGCTGGGGGATGGAGTGGGTGAAGGGCTCGGGGTGGGCGTAGGCTGGCCGGGGTTCGTGGACAGCGCGTTGGCCTGCTCGATCAGGCTCTGCGCGGCCTGGATGTCCTTCTGGTACGTGCCCAGATCGCCGGCCTTCAGGGCCGCATCTGCCGCCTGGAAGAGCTGCACGGCCTGCGCCAGCAACGCCGCCACCTGCTTGTTGATGGGTCCGGTGCCCCCACCGGAGGGCGGCGTCGGGGGCGCCTGGTTGAAGGAGTCCGCGATGGCGTCGGTCAGGTTGTTGCCGAACCCGACCGACCCCCCGTGGACCACGAGCACCCGTTTCAGCTCGGGGAACGACCCCGACTGGGCCCCCTGCACGAATACCGGATCCACGTACAGGAAGCCGTCCCCGATCGGGATCACCAGGAAGTTCCCGAACACCAGGTTCGAGCCCTGCTGGCTGACCAGCGTGCGGAACGACGAGA
This sequence comes from Actinomycetota bacterium, assembly GCA_030774015.1. Lineage (NCBI taxonomy): Bacteria > Bacillati > Actinomycetota > Actinomycetota bacterium. The sequence goes on from JALYLZ010000112.1 coordinate 43,997, forward strand.
AGTTCGGGTTCGAGTTGATCCGGTTGAAGATCTGTAACGGCCCGTCGACGTTCGTCCCGGAGGGGAACTCGAAGCTCACCAGCTGCCCGTAGCTCTGGGGGTCCGAGCGGGCGGCCATCCACGCCACCATGTTGTTCCGCTCGGCCGGGGTGAACGGCAGGATCAGGGAGAACTCCTCGGTGCTGTTCCCCGGCAATGCCGTGACCACGTAGTACGGGCGCAGGGCCGAGCCCGTCGAGCCGGCGCTGATGGTGGTGTTGGGGTCCGTGGCGATGGCCCACGCGTCCTGGTTGCCGTAGAAGACGGTGGGGTCCAGGACGTGGTACCGGGCGAACTGGTTGGCCTGGACCATGAGCAGGTCCTCCGGGTACCGGAAGTGGGCCTGGAGGTCCGCCGAGGCCTGGCTGAACGGCGTGAACAGGTCCGGGAACGCGTTCTCCCACACCTGGATGATGGGATCGGTCGGGTCGGCCACGTAGTACTTCATCTGGCCGCTGTAGGCGTCCACGACCACCTTCACCGAGTTCCGCATGTAGTTGACCTGGCCGGACAGGTCGCTCTGGGTGGCGCTCCCCAGGCTGATCCGCTGCGAGTACGGATAGTTGTTGGTCGTCGTGTAGGCGTCCTGGATCCACACCAGCCGCCCGTCCACGATCGCCGCGTACGGATCCGCGTCGTACTGGAGGAACGGCGCGGCCTTCGGGATCCGTTCCTGGATGTCGCGGAAGATCATGATCCGGCTGTCGCCGGTGACCAGGCTCGAGATCAGCAGGTTCACGTCCTTGTAGCGCCACGCGAACAGCAGCCGGCCGAAGAACCCGCCCATCTTGATCCCGCCCGGGCCGGTGTATTGCGGCGCGGTCTGCTGCGCCGAGTCCTTCTGGAAGTCCAGCTCCTTCACGCCCGAGTCCACCAGCACGAACGGGACATCCTCGCGCTCGCCGTAGTACACGCGGTTCCCGAGGCCGTTCAGGTGGAGCTGGCCCTTGGGCGGGACGTCCTGGAGGATGAAATCGGGCTGGCCCTCGGTGGTGGCCGTGTTGACCTGGCTGGCCACCGCGCCGTACCCGTGCGTGTACACGAGGTGCCGGTTCTGCCACGTCCCGGCGTTGCCGGGGATGCCGTTCTGGCTGACCTCCCGCGCCGAGATCATGACCATCCGCTGGGCGTTGCCGAGCTGATACCGGTCCACGTCCACGTCCTGGAACTCGTAGTACTGGCGGATCCGCTGGAGCTGGTCGTAGTTGTCCTTGAGGATGGGGACGGGCTGCCACAGCCGGATGTTGGACACGGTCGTCTCGTTCGACGTGACCTCCGTCGACGTGAGGTCCGGTGACGGCGTGATGTCCTGGCTCTGGATCTTCCGTAACTGGAACGCCACCCGGGTGGAGTGGATGTTTCGGGCGATGAAGGGCTCCTCCCGCTGGAGCTGCTGCGGCGCAACGGAGAAGCGCTGGATGGCCGCCGGGAAGATCCCGCCCGCCACGACGGAGGCCAGCACCAGCAGCCCCAGCGCGATGGCCGGCAGCGCCCATCCCCGGAACCGGATGTTCACCAGGAACGCCACCGCGCAGCCGATGGCGATGAACACCAGCAGGGTCAGCGCGGGCAGTTGGGCGTGGACGTCGGTGTAGGAGGCCCCGGTGCCGACCCCGCGCCCGGACACCACCAGGTCGAAGCGGCCCAGCCAGTAGCCCCACGCCTTGACCAGGACGATCAGCCCCAGCAGGACCGATAGATGCGACTTCACCTGCGGCGTCACCCGCTCGCCGGTGGCCTGGAGGCGGATGCCGCCCCACAGGTAGTGGGCGATGGCCACGATGACGGTGATCCCGACCAGTGCCGAGAACAGCCACCCCTGGACGAAATGCAGGAACGGCAGCTTGAAGATGTAGAACGCCGGATCCTTGTGGAACTGGGGGTCCACGGTGTGGAAGGTCACCCCGCCCGAGTGCCGCCACAGCAGGAAGTTCTGCCACTCAGACGATGCGCCGATGCCCACGAACAGGGCCACCAGCGCCGAGAAGGCAGGCAGGATCCACTTGACGTAGGGCTCCACCGCCACCCGGTAGCGCTCGATGACCTCCTGCTCCGGCGTGAACACCCGGAACGGCGGGGTCAGGCGGCGGACGATGAGCAGGTTGGCAAACACGACGGCGAAGAACACCACGCCGAACACCAACCCCAGGACGACCTTCGACCAGAAGATGGTCCAGAAGACGCTCGAGAAGTGGACTTCCCGGAACCACAGGAGGTCCACGTAGAAGCCAGACAGGACGTTCAGGGCGATGATGACCAGGACGACGGCCACGCCGAGGGCGATCAGCCACCGTCGTCTACCCCCCCGGATCGCCTGCGCCACGTTCCCTCCGCCCTCGCGGGCGCTCAATGTATCACCGGTGCCCGCGCTTCCCCGTCCTCACGAGCCGCCCCGGAGGTAGGCCAGGGCGTCCTGGAACCGGTCCACCGGGACCAGGGGGAGCTTCCCGGCCACCTCCCGAGCGTCGGCCAGGTTCCCCCGTGGAAGCAGGAACACCGTGGCCCCCGCGGCCTTGGCGGCGGCGATCTTCAGCTGCACCCCGCCGATGGGCACGACGGTGCCGTCGAGCTCGATCTGGCCGGTCCCGGCGATGGTGCGGCCGCCGGTGAGATCGCCAGGGGTCAGCAGGTCGTACAGGCCGAGCGCCCACATCAGGCCGGCCGACGGCCCCCCGATGTCGCCGCTCGAGATGGTGATGGGGAAGGGGAAGTTGGGCACGGTGGTAATCCCCACCAGACGCCGCCCCGCGCCCTGGCACCGGCGCGGCGTGATCGGGACCGGGAAGGTCCGCCCCGAGACCTTCACCAGGAACCGGACCGGCGTGCTGCCGGGCGTGGCCCGGATGATCCGCCCCAGGGCGTCGGAGTCCGGCACCGGCTTCCCGTTCACCGCCACCAGCAGGTCGCCCGGGAACAGTTTCCCGTCCGCCGGGCACCCGTCCCCCACGCTCTCCACCAGCAGGCCCTGGCCGTGGGACTTCGGGTACCCGGCCAGCCGGGACAGCACCACCACGGCCGCGTCGATCTTGCTCTGGTCCATCTGGGAGACCGACCGCCGGGTCGCCTCCTGGCTGGACTCTCCCGGGGGGATGAGCACGTCCTCGGCCACCACGTTGCGGGCGGGGTCCAGCCACGCCCCGATGGCCTGGAAGGCGTTGACCGGGGTGAACCCGACGGAGGTCAGGATGAAATGGCCGCGAGAGGGGAACTCGTCGTGCCCGGAGATGCGGATGAGCGGCTCCACGTCGCGGGCCGGCCCGGGACCCTCGGCGAAGTAGGGCAGCGACACCGACCACAGGGCCGCCAGGAGGGCGGCGACGGGCACGAGGGCGGCCAGCTTGCGGTTCATGGACCGGCCCATCGTACGGGACGTCCCGCCCCAACCGGGGGTCGCGGTCCGGTGCCCGTTGACGCACAATGTCGCCCCATGGTCGCTGTGGTGGTGGGCGTGTTGGCGGTCGCGGCCGTCGCCTCGACCGCCGTGGCGTGGCACGTGGCCTCGCCTCCCACGGGCTCGAGCGCCCGGCGCCGGAGGATCCACGTGGAGGAGCTCCGGGGGTGGAGCCTGTCCCGCGCGGCCGCGGTTTCCGGAGGGCCGCCGCCGCTGGATTTCGACGTGTGGCTGCGGGCGGAGGAGCGGCCCACCACGATGTGGCGGCGGGTCCTCAGGCTCCTGGGACTGGTGGTGCTGCTGGCCGCGGCTGCGGGGGCCCTGGCCGGGACGGCGGTCGGCGTGGCCCGGCTGGCCGGGATGGAGCTGGCCCGGTTCGTGGGCCGGTAGCTCGCACCGACCGAGCGGCTCCTTTCAGGCGCCCCGGGTGAACAGGAATGCCGACCGGTAGTCCGACAGATGGTCGAGCATCCGCCCGGCCCCCAGCACCACCGTCTCCAGGGGCTGCTCGGTGAGGTGGACCGGGACCTCGCACTCCTTGGCCAGCCGGACGGCCAGGCCGTGCAGGAGGCTTCCTCCCCCGGTCAGGAACATCCCGGTCTCCAGCACGTCGTGGGCCAGCTCGGGCGGGGACTGGGCCAGGGTGTCGCGGGTGGCCTCCACGATGCGCTGGACCGATTCCGAGAGGGCCTCGCGCACCTCCTCCTCGCTGACCTCGACCTCCTTCGGCATCCCGGTGGCGAGGTCGCGGCCCCGGACCTGGGCACCGGGCAGGCCGGGCGTGGGGTAGGCCGAGCCGATGGCCATCTTCATCTGCTCGGCGGTCCGCTCCCCCACCGCGATGCCGTAGACCTTCCGGACGTGCTGCTGGATGGCGGCGTCCATGTCGAACCCGCCCACGCGGATGGCCTTCCCGGTGACGATGCCGCCCATCGAGATGACGGCCATCTCGGAGGTCCCCCCGCCGATGTCCACGATGAGGTTGCCGATGGGCTCGTGGACCGGCAGGCCCGCGCCGATGGCCGCCGCCAGCGGCTCCTCGACCAGCGCCACCTCCCGACCACCGGCGCTGCGGGCGGCCTCCTTCACCGCGCGTCGCTCCACCTCCGTGATGGCCGAGGGGACGCAGATCAGGACCCGGGGCCTGGGGAACCGGCTCACGCCGACCCGCTTCAGGATCAGCCGGATCATGTGCTCGGTGATGTCGAAGTCGGTGATGGCCCCGTGCCGGAGGGGCCGCATCGCCACCACGTTCCCCGGGGTCCGCCCGATCATCTCCCACGCGTCGTCGCCCATGGCCAGGACGTCGCCGGAGCGCGTGTTCAGCGCGATGACGGTGGGTTGGTCGAACACGATGCCCTCGGCCTGCCGGTACACGAGGGTGTTCGCCGTGCCGAGGTCGATCGCCAGGTCGCGACCCAACTAGCTGCCCATCACCCAGTGCGACTCGCCGGAGGTGAGGGCTTCCTTCTTCCAGATCGGCGCGTCTTCCTTGATCCGTTCGATGCCGTGGCGGCAGGCCTCGAACGCCTCCGCCCGGTGGGGAGCCGAGCAGGCCACCACGACCGACGCCTCGCCCACGTCGAGGGGGCCGGTGCGATGCAGCAGGGCGACCTTGCGGACGGGCCACTTCTCGAGCATCTCCCCGGCGACCTCGGCCAAGCGGGTCTCCGCCAGCTCGGCCCAGGCCTCGTAGCGGAGGCCGGTCACGTCGCCGGCGGCGGAGTGGTCCCGGACCGTGCCCAGGAACAGGCAGGTCCCGCCGGCGCCGGGGTCGGACACGAAGGCCAGGGCACCCCCGGCGTCGAGGGCGTCGGCGGTGATCCGAACGAGAACCCGGTCGTCCATCGGCCCATTGTACGGACGAGTCGCGAATGGCCGATCGAACTGGTCCTGGGGAGACCAGACCGCGCCCCTAGCGGCGAGGAACGTGCCCGCCGGGTTCGGCAGGTCCTTGGGGACTATCGGTTCAATCCGTGGGAGCGTTCTCCTTCCAGTGCAGAGGCAAAGACCTCGATCGCGGGCGACCTCACGCGTGAGCGTTTCGAAATCCCGACGCTTGCTCGCCCAAGCGGCCGCTAGACCCAGGCCGTCCCGGCTGACGCGCCACCTGCTCGTGGCCGCTGCCCTTCGCGAAGCCCTGACCCACGACCCGATCGTCGTCGGTGGTACCGCCGAGGTGTACTGGACGTCCGCCGAGTACCACGAGCCTGACCTCGACATCTGCGTTCCACTCACGGAATCAGACCGCAAGACGCTTGGCTCGCTGGGCTTCGAGCTGGAGGGGCGGCACTGGTACCACCCGAAAGCGCAGGTCGCGGTCGAATTCCCCGACTCACGGATCGATGGAATCGAGAGGCGGACGGTGGAGACGCCCGTAGGGTCCGGCAGGGCCAGACTCATCGGCTTGGACGACCTTTACTTCGACCGCCTGAAGCAAGCGACCATCAACGAGCGTCGCGAGGAAATCGAGTTCCAGTCGGCTCTCGCGGTGGCCGCGGCGAACCTGGAGGCCATTGATTGGACCTATGTGTCAGCGCGGATACGACGAGTGATCGAGACCGATCGCCCGCTCGGTGAACCGATGAGGCGGCTCGACTCCAGGATTCGTCGGCGTGCTCGGCAGCGACTCTCGGAAAACCCGAGCCGTTACCGTGGCCGCCGGAATCATCGTGAACCCGTTCTTCTTATCCCTAGTGACTGTTTGAGACAAAGGTAGGCGCCTACACGATGAGTGAGTCTGTCGGGTTCCAGGGTTTGGGTAGGCCCTCCAAAGGGTACAGCCCCGTCGGCGATCCCGATAGAAGGGAGTTCCTGATGGAACTTGTTCGGCGGTGCCTACGCTCCGCTCTCGTACTTCTTCTGGGCGTGGCTCTGCCGCTCGCAGCTAGAACTCCTCTGGTTCATGCAGCTGCGGGCGACCCGGTCATCTTTACTGGCCAACTGCTTGTCGGGAGCGCCTCCCCTCCGGCGGTCGTGGTTGATAGCCAGGTTTTTCTGTTCCTGCTTCCGTATCCCGGCGATGCGCCTGCAATTGGATCTGAGCAATTGCTTCCCTTAGTAGTGTCTACTTCCACCGATGAAGAGGGTAACTTTGAGCTCGCCACGCCTCAAACGCCGGAACTTGCGAGCGAGGCCGCCTCAAATGGTGGCTGGGACAACTTCTTCCTGGCGGGAGTGAGCAAGGTCAAGATCAATGGTATTACGGAGTCGCATCTGTATCATGTCGTCTTCACTTCCTTCTTCACCGGCTCAAGCTGGGATACACCCTTCGATGTCCCAGATCCCACCCTTGGACAGGGGTGCGACACTCTGACGGAATGTGACGTCGTGGTCCCGGGCCCCCGAGTTGGTCCCCAGAATCAAATCCTCATTCCACCGGATGCCCAGGTTCCCACCCTGACTTTCGATCAGCTGGTGCAGTCGATAGCGACGGACTGTAGCCGCCACTTTATCGCGAACCAGGGAGCTCAGACAGTGGTTGGGGAGATCCATACGGCGGGCGACATTAGCTACGCCCAGCTGACTTATGGCCCCACGGCTGACACCTATGTCAATGCACTGGACTGCAAAGCGGACAGCGACTGCGGGAACCAGAATAACTGGGCTATCGAACCATCACAGGTCCACGTCGGCACCAACGCGGGAGCAACCGTCCTTCGCAAGGTAACGACAGACAATTGGGGCCATCGCATCCGGTCGGGTTTCAACTACACGGAGTACTACTGGGGAGGCGGCTGTCAGCCGTACAATCTTTATGAGATCGTCCCGACTAATTGGACGCAAGGCATGACGGATGGAAGCGACAACTCGAGTTTTGACCACCAGTGTACCAGCACGTATTCACAATACGTCTCGAAGTTCGGTTCTGGGACGGCATATTATCGGTCTGCAAACCAATACGTCACCTTCTTCTTCGCGGCCACCTTGTCTACGCTTGCGGGAGGGAAAACCACGAACGCCCACAGCGGCCTGTCGCCTAACGTCGATGTGCAGTGGCACTTCGGCTCGAACGATCACGACCACTATCTTTGCGGTAACGACGCTCACATCGATAGTTCTCACCGAATCTTCGCTGGGGCTTAAGGTTGCGCCTCCGCCGGCGTCTGCTTCCGGCTATGGTGCTCGCAGTGGTCGCTGTCTCAGATATGGCGTGTGCTAGTGGCGAGAGTCCGATCCGACGAAGCTCATCGGCTGGGCATGCCGACCCGCTCTACTGCAAAGCGTGCCAGCCACAAGGCGGCACGATCCTGGCCAATATTCATCAGCCCGTTTCGGTCGGCCTCCTCATCCTGCGCAACTTCGGGCAATCCCCAGTCAGCGTCTCTGCTGTGGACCTAGTGGCGCGTTCCCCCGGTTTGCAAGTCTTGGGCGTACGGTTCGTCTCCGCCAACGGGCCGACGACTGGGATCGAGCCCGGCTTCCCGCCACCCGGCCTCGGTCCATCATCCGCGATCGCTGATTTTGGGGAGCGGATCCTTCCCTTCGGGACTTCACGCCAGCAAGAAGAAGTCATCATTGGTCTGACCGCTACTCGGGCGGGGGTGCTAGGGTTTGGAGGACTGGTGGTCGCCTATAGCGACGGAACCACCCAGTACCGCACCCCGTTTTCCATTTCTTTCGCTATCTGTGCTCCCAAAGCCCGATTTAGCGACGCTTCTCCGGGCATATGCAAGCCACCGGGATTCGACTGAGGCCCCCCCTAGCGGCGGGAGTGGCTCCCCCCGGTCAAGCGGCTCCAAGATGCGGCCGAACTCCTCCGATCTACACCAAAGGCGGGTGGCCGGCCAACCGCGATGTCCGGGAAACCCGTGACCGTGGCCTGATGGGGGCCGGCCGAACGTCGGTTGCCTCCTAGAATGGGTCACGTGGACGAGCCGGAGCCGCCGAAGCCTCCCGAGGTGCCGCTGGGGGACGTGTTCTCGGAGATCCCCCTGTTCCGGGAGATCCAGCGGGTCCTGCTGTCGGGGACCGGCCCGGTCAACTGGGAGCTGGCCCGGCAGGTGGCCATCGCGGTGGCCAGCTGGGGAACCGACGACCCGCCGCCCACCGACGAGGACCGCAGCGGGTTCGAGGACACCGTCCGCGCGGCCGAGCTGCACGTGGCTGAGCTGACCGGCCTCCCCTCCCCCCCGGAGGTCGCCACGGTGGAGGTCCAGCGCCGCTCGCAGTGGGTCGAGGCCAGCATCCGGGGCCTCCGCGAGCTGATCGAGCCGGCCGCCACCCGAATGAGCGAGTCCTTCTCGAAGCTCCAGCAGGACCAGCTTCCGGCGGAGATGGGGGGGCAGTTCGCCGGCGCGGCCGCGATGCTGGGCCCGCTCTCGGCGCTGCTGCTCGGGGTCCAGACGGGGACCGTGCTCGGCACCATCGGCCAGCGAGCCCTGGGACAGTACGACGTGGCCCTCCCCCGCCCGGGACCGGGCACACTCCAGTTCGTGGTGCCGAACATCGCCCGGTTCGAGCAGGAATGGAGCCTGCCGCCCCTCGAGTTCCGGGCCCGGGTGGCCGTGCACGAGGTCATCCACCATTTCGAGTTCGCCCGCCCCTGGGTCCGGGGCCACCTGGTGGGCCTGGTCCGCGACTACGCCTCCACGTTGGACCTCGACCTGGGCGGCCTCCAGGAGCGCCTGGAGCGGATGGACATCTCCGACCCCGAGGCCCTCCAGGGGCTGTTCCAGTCCGACGAGGGCCTGTTCGGGCCGGTGATGGACGACGAGCAGCGCCTCAAGCTGGCCCGGATCCAGTCGTTCGTCATCGCCGCCGAGGGCTACGGCGACCACGTCACCTCGCAGCTGGGTGCCAGGCTCCTGGGCTCGGAGTCGCAGATCGGGGAGGCGCTCCGGCGCAGCCGCGAGGGCGAGAGCGACGACCCGGTGTTCGAACGGCTTCTGGGGATCGAGATGAAGCGGGACCAGTACCGGCTGGGCACCCAGTTCTGCGACACGGTGGTCGAGCTGACCGACGAGGCCACGCTGGCCCGGATGTGGGACTCGGCGGAGAACCTCCCCTCCCTCCCCGAGCTGGAGGAGCCGCGCCTCTGGCTGGCCCGGGCGGCCTGACGTAGCATCCCGGACATGCCGGGCGACTTCGCGACCACCGTACGGCCTCGGGTCGAGGCGCAGCTCGACGCCGGGGAGTCGCTCCAGGGCCTGGTCGCCGCGACCCAGCAGAAGACCTTCAGCGGCCAGCTGTACGCGATCGCCGTGACCGACCGGCGGCTGCTCCTCGTGCCGCTCGACCGCCGGCTCCAGCCGAAGGGTGATTCCCTCTCGATCACGGCGCAGTCGCTGGCCTCGGCCGACGTCGACGGCGCCGGCGGCGGGTGGTGGACGGCTCCCGAAGCGATCCTGGACGAGGCGGCCCTCACCCTGCGGATGCAGACCACCGACGGCGAGAAGTTCAAGCTGATGATGATGAAGGGGACCGGGTTGCTGGGCGGGCTGGGCGGTGGGCAGGCCCAGAGCGACGGCATCCTGGCCCTGGCCGACTGGATGCGGCGGAACCTGGGCGACCGCACCGCCTGAGCCTCGACTATCCTTCCTCCCGATGCCGCTCGGTGAGCTCGTGTTCGCGAACCTGGTGGACCTGCGGGTCTACCAGGGCCAGGGCCGGGACGGCGCGCCGGGGATCTACGTGGTGTCGCTCCCCGGTCGGGCCCTGCCGTTCGTGGCCTACCGGGCCTGGAAGGTCCCCACCGGCTTCGTCGGCGAGGAGATCCGGCTGACCGCGCCCTCCGGAGTCGTGGCCTACCGGTGGGGGCCCAACATCCGGCGCATGGTGGGGGCCATGGACCTCACCGTGGAGACCGACGTCATCGAGGACGCCGTGCTCTCCGAGGCCGGGGCGTACCTGGCGTCGTTCATCCTGGAGGACCAGGTCCTCGGCGAGGTCGAGGTGCGGGTGTACCTCCAGTCGGCCCCCGCCACCCTTCCCAAGCACGTCGAGGACGGCCTGAAGCGGTCCGACGTGATCTGGGTGGGCGTTGAGGGAAGCAACGGGCAGCGACCGAAGACCATCCCGGCCTGGTTCGTGTACCGCCAGGGGAGGATCTACCTGGTGTCGCAGCTGGAGCCGGGACCGAACGAGCAGACCGTTCCCGGCGTGCCCGGTGCCTCCGAGCTGGTGGTGATCACCAGGCGGAAGGGCCGCGACACCTCGCTCGACCGGTTCCACGCCAGCGTGCGGGTCCTGGAGCCGGGCCAGCCGGAGTACGACCAGGCCATCAAGCTCCTGGCGGACCGGCGGCGGAGCCGGTTCGGGCCACCGGAGGAATCCATCGCCCGATGGCGGCAGTCCTGCGTGATCGCGGAGCTCACGCCGGTCGTCTCCGTCTGAGCCTTACCGGGCCCCCACGGCGGCAGCGGGCAGTCCCTTTTCGTCGGCGCGCTCGGCCGGGGTGGTGACCGGCCGTCCCAGGGCCCGGGCCAGCGCCGACAGCTCGGCCACCAGCCCGATCAGGTCGTCCGGGGTGAGGGCCTGGGGGCCGTCGCACAGGGCCTCGCTCGGTGAGGGGTGCACGTCCACCATGATCCCGTCGGCCCCGGCCGCCAGCGCGGCCCGGGCCATGGCCGGCACCAGGTCCCGCCGGCCGGTGGCATGGGACGGGTCCACGATGACCGGCAGGTGGGTCTCCAGCTGGGCCACGGCCATCCCGGCCAGGTCGAGGGTGTTCCGGGTGGACGGCTCGAACGTGCGGATCCCCCGCTCGCACAACACGATGTCGGAGTTCCCCTGCTGGGCGATGTGCTCGGCCGCCATGATCCACTCCTCCACCGTGGCGGACAGGCCTCGCTTCAGCAGGACCGGCCGCTGGGCCCGACCGACCTCCTTCAGCAACGAGAAGTTCTGCATGTTCCGGGTCCCGATCTGGAGCGCGTCCGCCACCTCGGCCACGTGCTCCACGTCCCGGGCCTCCATGACCTCGGTCACCACGGGAAGACCGGTCTCCTCGCGGCACTCCGCCAGGATGGCCAGGCCGTCGCGAGCCAGCCCCTGGAACGCGTACGGCGACGTCCTGGGCTTGTACGCGCCCCCCCGCAGGAGCGTGGCGCCGGCATCCCGGGCGGCCCGGGCCGAGGCCAGGGCCTGGTCCCGGTTCTCCACCGCGCAGGGGCCCGCGATGATCGCGACCCCGGCCCGACCCACCAGCGCGTTCCCGATCTGCACCGTGGTCAGGGCCGGGTGCAGCTCCCGGGCCACCAGCTTGTAGGGCTTGCCCACCTGGACCACGTGGTCCACGCCGGGGAGAGTCGACAGCGGCAGGGACAGGAAGGCCTCGGTGTCGCCGACCAGCCCGATGATCGTCCGGAACTTCCCGTTCACGACGTAGGCCTCCCCCGACGCGTCCTGCACCCGCATGACCACACGGAGGATGTCCTCCTGTTTGGCGTCGCTCCTCATCACCACGACCATCGCGACCTCCCGGTCCTCAGCGGGCCGGCCCCGGGAACGGAAGAACCCCGGGGGTTTGGCCCGGGGTCCCTGTCGGTGCTTCTGTTGGCAACAGGTGGCTACGCCGGGCCACGCCCCGCGAAATACCAGCCGCCAAAGAAGAACCGCTTCATCGTGGGCGGCATCTTGCCCGATCCGCCCGGATCGTGCAAGGCCTGCTCGGAACGAGATGCCGTCTCAGTACAGGTCCGAGCCCATCTGGTCGCCCTTCTCGGCCGTCCCCGGGATGTCCATCTGCGTCAGGGTGCCGATGCCCGCGGCGTTGAGGTCTCCGTTCACGACGTTGTAATAGGCGACGTAGAGCTCCCCCGCGTCCGGGATGCCCCCTTCGAACGGACCCAGGTCCTCCCCGGGGATCCCCACGGCGACGTCCGGCGAGTCGGCTCCGTTGAAGTTCCAGACTGCTACCGAGGCGCCGAACCGGTCTCCCGCCTCGATTCCGTCTCCGAAGGTCTCCTCGACCCCCCGGAACGTCGTCACCAGCCCACTGGAAGACCCGAACACGAAGTTGACGATCCCGGCGTCTGCCTGAGGCGTCCCCGTGGATGGGTCGAACAGGTCCTCGAGGGGCGCGCCCACCACCAGGTCGTCGACGGCGAACGTGCCGACCGCGTTGGTGTTGGTGTCCTGGTTGAGGTTGTTCGCCGCGAGCGCGGCACCGAACTCGTCGCCCGCCTCCGTCGGATCGAAGCTGAAATCTCCCTGAGTGACGAACTGGTTCCCGGACGTGATCAGTCCGCCGCCGAAGGACTGGTACAGGATGTTCACCGCTCCGGCGTCGGCCAGGTTCATGTCGGCGGCCAGGCTGAAGATGTCCTCGAAGGGCACCCCGACGGCGAGGTCCCTGGTGCCGTCGCCGTTGAAGTCCCCGGTCGTGAGCACGGCGCCGAACTGGTCCCCGGCCTCGGCCTGGTCTGCCACCGGGATGTTGCCGAGCACGGAGTCCTGGGTCCAGAACCGCGTGGCCTGGGTGGCATCGAGGCCGGCGTTGTTGGAGGAGGCGATGGTGTTGACCGCGCCCGCGTCGGCGATCGTCCCGACGTCCTCGCCGGGCACGCCCACGACCAGGTCGTCGGCGACGTCGCAGCACTCGATCCGAGCGGCGGTGAGCGCCGCTCCGAAGTGGTCGCCCACCTCCACCGAGTCGGGGATGTTGCCGCTGTCCTGCGTGAAGAACTGGTTCCCGGCCCCGATGAGGCCGCTGGACGAGCTGTAAAGGACGTTCACCGCACCCGCACCGGCTCGGTTGACCAGGATGCCGCTGAAGGTGATGACGGACTCCCCGGGGACCCCGATGGCGAGGTCCTCGTCTCCGTCGTGGTTGAAGTCCCCCCAGGTCAACGCGGAGCCGAACAGGTCGCCGGTCTCGGCGCTGTCCGCGATGGGCACACCGCCGATGGAGGAGTCCTGCGTGACGATCTGGGCGGCCGGGGTCACCAGGCCGGAGGGCGAGCCGAAGAACACGTTCACCTCGCCGGCATCGAGGACCGAGACGACGTCCTCGAACGGGATCCCCACGGCGAGGTCGGCGAACCCGTCGCCGTTGAAGTCGCCCGCCGCCAGGGCCGAGCCGAACCGGTCACCGGCCTCGGGCGGGTCCCCTCCTACCCTGGTCACGACCTGCGTGAGGAACTGCGCCCCGGTCGCGGTGAGGCCCTGGGAGGAGCCGTACACGACGTCGACGGCCCCCGCGTCCGGGATCGGCGCAGAGGCGGATCCCAGGTCCTCGAGCGGGACGCCCACGGCCTCGTCGGAGAACCCGTCCCCGTTGAAGTCGGCCCGAGCCACTCCCGCTCCGGAGTCGGCCAGGCACCGCGTGTCGCTCTTCTTGGGCCTGTTCTGGTCCGGGTTCTTCGGGCAGTCGGACTTCGACGTGGTCCCGGCATCCGAGCGCTTGTGCGGCGATGCCGCAACGGTTGGACCGATGACGAGCGCGACGAGCAGCGTGAAGACGACGAGCAGCGACAGCCGGCGCATTCCCCCACCCCCCTGGTTGGTGGCCGGACAGTAGCCCGTTGTTGCAACCAGGCGCAACGGGGCTCCCATTCGGCCATCGGGCGGTAGTAGCATCCGCATCGTGCCCCTCACGGTCGTCGACCACCCGCTGGCCGCGCACCTGTTGACCGCGCTCCGAGACCGGACGACCGCTCCCCCCATCTTCCGCACCCTGACCAAGCGCCTGACCCTGGCCCTGGTGCTCGAGGCCGTGCGGGGCATCGATACCCGGGAGGTCGAGGTCGAGACGCCGCTCGAACGAACGGCCGGGAGGGTGGTGGCCGGCGACCTGGTGGCCGTCCCCATCCTGCGAGCCGGCCTGGGCATGCTGGAGGCCGTCACCGAGCTGTTCCCGGAGGTGGCGGTGGGCTACGTGGGCCTGGAACGGGACGAGGCCTCCCTCCAGCCCAACGCGTACTACGAGAAGATGCCCCCGCTCACGGGCCGGCACGTGCTGGTGCTCGACCCCATGCTCGCGACGGGCGGCTCCGGGTCGGCGGCGTGCCGGGCGGTGCGGGCCGGGAGCCCCGCGGACATCCGGTTCGTGTGCGTGGTGGCCGCGCCGGAGGGCCTGGCAAAGATGGAGGCCGAGCACCCCGACGTCCCCATCTTCGCGGCGGCGCTGGACCGGCAGCTGAACGACCGCGGGTACATCATGCCGGGCCTGGGCGACTTCGGGGACCGGCTGTTCGGCACCGAGTAACCGAAGCCGCTTGACCTCACGTGCGCGTATCCAGGAGAGTATGCAGCCGTGCCGCGGGGCAGAGGCCGGGGGGCAGGCGGCTCGGGCCAATCTGGCTCTGAAGCCGTCGCTCCGGGGAAGGAGGGGAAGCGCCAATGAGACGTGCAGCTCGGGTCGTCTCGCTGATTGCAATCGTGGCCCTGATCGGGGCCGCGTGCAGCAAGAAGTCGACCACGACCACCAATGGGGCCAGTGGAACGACCGGAGGCAAGCCCGGTGCGGGGGTGAGCGTGTGCGAGGTCTCCGACTCGGGCGGCTTCAACGATAAGAGCTTCAACCAGACCGCCCACAAGGGCGTGACTGACGCCGAGTCCAAACTCGGCGTGACGGGCGTGTTCCTGGAGTCCAAGTCGGACCAGGACTACGTGCCCAACATCAACCAGTGCGTCCAGAAGGGCTCCAACCTCACGGTGACGGTCGGGTTCCTGCTCGGTGACGCGACTCAGGCCGCGGCCACCGCGAACCCGGACTTGAAGTTCGCCATCGTCGACTACGCCTACTTCGACAAGAAGGGCAACCTGGCGAACCCGCCGAACGTGGAGGGCCTGACGTTCCAGACCGACCAGGCCGCGTTCCTGGCCGGATACCTGGCCGCCGGCGTGACGAAGACCGGCACGATTGGGACGTTCGGAGGCATCAACATCCCGACGGTGACCATCTACATGAACGGCCTTGCCGCCGGGATCCTGGCCTACAACAAGGACAACGGGACGAGCGTCAAGCTCCTGGGATGGGACCCGGTCAAGCAGGACGGCACGTTCACCGGTGACTTCACCAACCAGGACAACGGGAAGCGCATCGCGGAGCAGTTCATCTCGCAGGGCGCGGACATCATCCTGCCGGTGGCCGGCCCGGTGGGCCTCGGGGCCGCGGCGGCGGCCCAGGACGCGGGCAACGTCATGATGATCGGCGTGGACACCGACCAGTTCATCTCGGCTCCGGAATACGCCAAGCTGTGGCTGGTCAGCATCGAGAAGCACATCGACACAGCCGTGTACACGGCCATCGACCAGGTCGTGAAGGGCGACTTCCCAGGCGGCACCAACTACCTGGGGACGCTCGAGAACGACGGCGTCGGGATCTCGCCGTTCCACAACTTCGACAGCCAGGTTCCGGCGGCCCTGAAGACCAAGCTCGACCAGCTGAAGGCGGGGATCATCGACGGGAGCGTCTCCGTCGACCCCGCGGACTACGCTGCGTAAGGGACGAGCAAGCGAGCCGAGGGGGGTGCCGGGCCAGGCACCCCCCTCTCTCGTTGACTGAGAAGAGGCGCCGTGAAACTGGAGCTTCGGGGGATCACCAAGCGCTTTCCCGGCGTGGTGGCGAACGAGCACGTCGACCTCACGGTGGAGCAGGGAGAGATCCACGCCCTGCTGGGCGAGAACGGCGCCGGCAAGACCACGCTCATGAACATCCTGTACGGCCTGTACCACGCCGACGAGGGCGAGATCCTGATCGACGGCGCCCCCGTCACGTTCGCGTCGCCCGGGGACGCCATCGCCGCCGGGCTGGGGATGGTCCACCAGCACTTCATGCTGGTCCCGGTGTTCACGGTGACCGAGAACATCATGCTGGGCGTGGAGTCCGTGGGCCGCTTCGGGCTCCTCGACCGGCGGGCGGCCCGCAACCGGGTCAAGGAGATCAGTGAGCGGTACGGCCTGGAGGTCCCACCCGACGCCATCGTGGAGGAGCTTCCGGTCGGCGTGCAGCAGCGCGTGGAGATCGTGAAGGCCCTATACCGCGAGGCGCAGGTTCTCATCCTCGACGAGCCGACCGCGGTGCTCACGCCACAGGAGACCGAGGACCTGTTCGCCGTCATGCGGTCCCTGAAAGGCGCCGGGAAGTCGATCATCTTCATCACGCACAAGCTGAAGGAGGTCCTGGCCATCGCGGACCGCATCACGGTCCTGCGGCGGGGCAAGGTGGTGGGGACGGCGAGGCCGGAGGGCTCCTCGGAAGAGGAACTAGCCTCCATGATGGTGGGCCGCACCGTCCAGCTCCGGGTCTCGAAGACCGAGGCGAAGCCGAAGGATCCCGTGCTCGAGGTGGACGGGCTGGTGGTCCACGACGACCGGGGCCAGCTGGCGGTGGACGGCGTCTCCCTGGACGTCCGGGCCGGTGAGATCGTGTGCGTGGCCGGCGTGCAAGGCAACGGGCAGACCGAGCTGGTGGAGTCGCTGACCGGCCTCCGCCCGGCAGCGGCCGGGTCAGTCCGGGTGGCGAGCCGCGAGGTCACCCGATCGTCGCCTCGGCACGTGCTCCACGCCGGCGTCGGGCACGTCCCGGAGGACCGGGTTCGCGACGGCCTCGTAGTGGACTTCTCCATCGCCGACAACCTGGTCCTGGACACCTACGACCAGCCGCCGTTCGCCCACGGGATCGTGCGCGATGACGACGCCGTCATGGCCGCGGCGAAGGAGCGCAAGGAGGCGTTCGACATCCGGGCGACGTCGCTGGAGCAGCCGGCGGCCACCCTGTCCGGGGGGAACCAGCAGAAGGTCATCGTGGCCCGCGAGTTCTCCCGGCCCATCCGCCTGCTGATCGCCAGCCAGCCAACCCGGGGCCTCGACGTGGGCTCGATCGAGTACATCCATCGCCGGATCATCGAGAAGCGCGATGAGGGCGTGGCCGTGCTGATCGTCTCGCCCGAGCTGGACGAGGTGCTGGCCCTGGCCGACCGCATCGCCGTCATGTACCGGGGCAAGATCACCGCCATCGTCCCCGGTGGCGAGGCGACCCGGGAGGGCATCGGGCTCCTGATGGCGGGGTCCCGCTCTGGCGCAGGGCCGGAGCCGCCGGAACAGGAAGCCGTGACCTCGTGACCGACGAACTGGAGACCAACGATCAGGGGAAGGATCCGGCCGACGACGAGGTCGAGCCGGAGGCCGATGAGCGGTCGAGCGGCGAGGTCAAGGCGACGCTGCCCGAGGGCACGCTGGGGGCCCTGACCGGCGTCGGGACTATGAAGGAGCCCTGGTACCGGGCCCTCCTCGTCCCGGCGCTGGCCGTGGTGACCGCGCTCTCCATCGGCGCGATCATCGTGATCTTCTCGGACCACGCCGCCCTGACCGCGTGGAGCTCGTTCTTCTCCGACCCCCTGGGCGCGCTGCGGGCCTCCGGCACGGCGGTCGCGAACGCGTACAGCGCCCTGTTCTCCGGCGCGCTGGGAAACCCCCGCCAGATCGTCCAGGCCATCCAGTCGGGCGACAGCCTCCAGATCGCCCGTGCCTTCGGCCCGCTGTCGGAGACCGTGGTCACTGCCACGCCGCTGATCCTGGCAGGGCTGTCCGTGGCGCTGGGGTTCCGGGCCGGGTTGTTCAACATTGGGGCGCAGGGACAGATCTCGGCGGGCGCGATCCTGGCCACCGTGGTCGGCATCGCCTTCGGAAGCCTCCCGGGGCCGATCCACCTGGCCCTCATCATCGCGGGGGGATTCGTGGGCGGCGCGCTGTGGGGCGCCATTCCCGGATTTCTGAAGGCCCGGACCGGGGCCCACGAGGTCATCACGACGATCATGCTGAACTTCGTTGCGGCCCTACTGATCGACTACCTGCTATCGGACGCCGGCGGCATCGGAAAGTTCTTCCGGCCCGAGGGCTCCAACACCCCGGTGGCCAGACCGGTCCTGGCCGCGTACCCGCACCTCGCGGGGGCGCACCTGCGCATCCACGCCGGCATCTTCGTGGCCCTGGGGGCGGCGGCGGCCGTGGCGTGGCTGCTGAACCGGACCACCATCGGGTTCCAGTTCCGGGCGGTCGGAGCGAACCCGGACGCGGCCAGGACCGCCGGCATGAGCCCGGCCTGGACCTACGTCGTGGCCATGGCCCTGGCGGGCGGTGTGGCCGGGCTGGCCGGGGCGAACCAGCTGGCCAGCGCCACGCCCGCGCTCTCGCCCGGGTTCGCGTCCGGTCTAGGCTTCACCGCCATCGCCCTTGCCTTGCTGGGGCGGTCCCGGCCGCTCGGCGTGGTCTTCGCGTCGTTCCTGTTCGCCATCCTTCAGGTCGGAGGACTGACCATGCAGGTCAACACCCAGATCCCGATCGACCTGGTCACCGTGATCCAGGCCCTGGTGATCATGTTCGTCGCAGCCCCGGCTCTGGTTCGCGGCATCTTCCGCATCAAGGCCCGGCGGGTGGCGGGCCCCGAGGCGTTCACGAAGGGATGGGGAGCATGAAGGGGTCCCGAGCATGAGCCTGGCCGCCACCGCCGCCGCACGGCCCATCTCCTCCCGCCGGGCGATGGTGACGGGGTTCGTCTTCCTGGCGGCGGCCGCGGTGATCGCCGTGGGGTTCGGGCTGGGGGCGCCCGCGGGCCTTCACTCGACGTTCGTCCTGAACCCGGTGCGGGGCTCGGTGGCGAAGGTGCCCAACATCGTCATCCCGTCGCGCGGCGGGGCCCTGGTCCTGGCCGCCGTGTGCGCGTTCCTGGGAGGCGTGCAGCTCACGCGGGGATTCGGCCGGCGCATCTACCTCGTGCTGGGTATCGTGGTGTTCCTGTTCGTGGCGGCCTTCCTGACGTGGGCGGACAGGGGGAACTCGCTCAGCCTGATCGGCCTGCTGGAAGGCACGCTCCACAGCGCCGTCCCCATCACGTTCGGCGCACTGTGCGGCGTGCTGTGCGAGCGCGCGGCGGTCATCAACATCGGTATCGAGGGCATGCTCCTCACCGCCGCGTTCACCGGTTCGGTCATCGGGAGCGTGGTCCACAACCTGTGGGCCGGCATGATCGCGGGTGCGCTCTCGGGCGGCCTCCTGGCGTGGCTGCTGGCCGTGCTGGCGATCCGCTACCGGGTGGACCAGATCATCGCCGGGACCTTCATCAACATCTTCGCCCTGGGTATGACGAGCTATCTCTCTGCGCGCGTCCTGGAGGCGAACAACTCGCTGAACGATCCGGGCCGGTTCAACGAGATCGCGATCCCGCTGCTGTCGAAGATCCCGGTCATCGGGCCGATCTTCTTCAACAACAACATTTTCGTCTACATCCTGTTCCTGATAATCATCGCCACGCACGTGGGTCTCTTCTACACGCGGTGGGGCCTGCGGGTCCGGGCCGTGGGCGAGCATCCTGAGGCCGCCGACACGGTCGGCATCCGGGTGCTGTGGACGCGGTATCGCAACGTGATCCTGGGCGGGATCGTGGCGGGGATCGGCGGGGCCTACTTCGTGCTCGGATCGGTGGGCCGGTTCGACGAGAACATGACCGCCGGACGCGGGTTCATCGGCCTGGCCGCCATGATCTTCGGCCGGTGGAGCCCGGTGGGGGCCTTCCTGGCGGCGCTGGTGTTCGGGTTCGCCGACTCGCTGCAGACCGCATTGTCCTTCCTGAACGTGGGGATCCCGTCGGACTTCTTGCTGATGCTGCCGTACCTGGTGACGATCGCCGTGGTGTCCGGCCTGGTCCGCCGGGCCCGCCCGCCCGCCGCCGACGGGAAGCCCTACATCAAGGGGTAGGCCCCGAGGCGGACGTGGCCGCGGTCATCAGGCATCGGGACCCGCGCCTTCGGCCCCGAGGTCCCTGAGGCGGGTCCGGGCCTGCTCGGCGAGCTGCTCGTTCCCGATCTTCTCCGCCTCCACCAGCGCCTCCTGAAGGAGCTCCGTGGCCTGCTGGCGCCGCATCGCGGCCAGCTTGTCCGTGGCGTACTTGAGCTTCTCGTCCGCCTTCACGATGGTCTCCCAGATGTCCTTGGGGTCCATGCCCTGCCCCTTTCCGCGCGATGCTGCGGACGTTACAGCGAGTGGCGGTGGCGTGGTCTAGTGTCTGCTCGCTCCTGGCCGTAGGAGCCGAAGGAGGCGTGGTGGACGAGGACGTGGCGGCGGGGCTCGACGAGCGGCAGCTCGACGCGCTGAAGGAGCGCATCCGGACCTCTCCATTCCATCAGTGGGCCGGCATGGAGCTGCTTTCCGTGGGCGACGGACGGGCGGAGGTCTCCATGCGCCTGGAGCAGCAGCACTTCAACCCGCAGGGAATCGTGCACGGCGGCATCATCGCGGCCGTCGCCGACACCTCCATCGGCCTGGCCCTTCGCTCCATGCTCCGGGCGGGGTTCACTCATCGAACGGCCCAGCTGAACGTGCATTTCCTGGCCAAAGGCGAGGGCGACCTGCTGGTGGGCAAGGGCCGCTCGATCCATCTGGGCCAGCGCATGGGCTACGGGGAGGCTGAGGTCATCGACGGCGGGGGGCGCCTGCTGGCCCGGGCCACCGCCACGTTCATCGTGCTCCCGGCGCCGGGCGCGTTCTAGGGACGGAAGAGCACGTGGGCCGGGACTCCAGCCCCGGCCCACAGTCGTTCAGGCTCTAGTAGTCGACGTCGAGGTCCTTCAGCGCGGCGGGGAGCTGGCCCAGCACGCCCTGGAGCTGCATCAGCTTCATGAGGTCACCGGAGACCCGGAGCTTGCCGCTCATGTACGCGGCCGTGCCGGTGAGCTCGTTCTTGGACAGCGCCGCCGCGGTGTCGTAGTCCTGCGTGATGGTGGCGTCGGGGTTGTCGATGTCGCCCATCCCCAGGTCGACGGCGCCACCTTCCAGCTTGAACCAGTACCGCTTCTCGCCATCCGGGTTGGTGACGACCTGCTGGATGCGGGCCGTCATGGACCCGGCCGCGGACTTCACGGAATCGTTCGACGCGAGCGCGTCCTTGACCGCCTGTGCCCACTCGTCGGACAGGAACTGCACACCCACGATGTGGCCTCCTTCCTCTGCTCGGACCGGGGCAGTATATCCGGACCGGTCCTGCGCGCTGACCGCCGGTCAGTCGGGCCCGTGCGCCGCGCTCTCCGCGGCCGGCTTCCGGGGCTTCGGCTCGAAGACCTGCGGGTCCGTGAGGTGGCGGACGTCGTTCAGGAACCGGACCCGCCTGGACGCGCCGGACGGGCGGGAGTCCCCCTCCACCACGACCGAGTTCACGGACGCGTTCTCCGGCAGGAAGAACATGTCCTGGTCCAGGGCGAGCAGGTGCCCGAGGTACGCGTTGATCACGCCGCCGTGGGTCACCATCAGGACGTCGCCCTCCGGGTGGCGTTCCAGGATCGCCTCCACCACGGTCACCACCCGCGTGCGGAGCTGCTCGCCGGTCTCGCCGCCCGGAGCCAGGCTGAACATGGCCTCCTGGTCCCGGAACTTCCGGGCCAGCTCCTCGTCCTCCGAGATGATCTCCTCGAAGGAGAGCCCCTCCCACGCGCCGACGAAGACCTCGCCCAGCTCCTCCTCGAAGATCGGCGTGAAGCCGGCCCGGGAGGCGTAGGGCTCGATGGTCTGGCGGCACCGGACGAAGGGCGAGGAGTACACCACCGGCGGGGCTTCCATGTGGACCAGGCGAGCGGCCAGGCGCTGGGCCTGCTGGAGCCCCCTCTCGCCCAGCGGTGGGTCCCATTGGCGGCCCCGGGGGGAGATCCGGAAGTCCCGGGACTGGAAATCGACGCGCCCGTGGCGGATCAGGTACAGGCGCCGGGGCCCGCTCACGTGCCGGCCCTCCCGGCCGGCTCGACCTCGGAGGTCGGTCCGTCGCGCACCGTGCGGCGCCGCCAGGTCCTGGCGTACGCCTCGATGTCCTCGCGGCGCCACACCCGCCCGGATGCCAATGCGACCACGGGCTGGGGGAAGGATCCCCGGGAGAGGTACGTGAAGATGCGGCGCTTGTCCCACCCCAGGATGGACGCCGCCTCGGCCACGCCGACCAGCTCGGGGGTCACCTCCACGGTGAGGGCGGCTCTCGGCCCGGCTACCTCGCGCAGCCGAGCCAGGCACGCGCCGCGGGAGGGGGCGGAGACGGTACCGGTCTCGGGGTCGTCGGCAAGACGGGCGCACCACCGTCCCCGCTCCTTCCACATGACGGCCCGAACTTCGCGACGGCGCCCTACGCTTCGTTCGTTCCGCGAGCGGGGAGGGCTGGAGGGCACCCCTTCACCCTACCGCGCCATCCCAGACTGCTTCTGCGGAGCGGGTGCTACGACGAGCGCTCTGCGGCGAACTCGACCGCAGCGCGGCTCGCGGACACGCCGCCGAACCAGTCCAGGGCCGGAGCGAGGTCCACCACGCTGCCCACGACCAGGGTGGCCGGCGCGCCGATGCCGGCGGCGACGGCCAGGGCCGGGAGCTCGGCCAGGGTGGCCGTGACCGTCCGCTGGCGAGAGGTCGTGGCCCACTCGATCAGGGCAGCGG
>JALYLZ010000113.1 GCA_030774015.1 Actinomycetota bacterium
CATCCCCTTCTCGGCCATGAGAACGATCCGCGCCCGGACCACATCTCGATACGCCGACGTATACTTCCGAGCTCGCGTCTCCAGGGTCCTCCGCGTGGCCGGGTCGAGGACGATCTTGTACGGGCTCGTTCTCGGCATGGCTCCCTCCTCTCGGAGGAAACCATAGCCCACAACTTACGTCGGTGTAATTATGGTGGCGACCACTAAGGATCGGGGGGGAAAGGTTCACGCGGCAGCGCGTCGGCACAGGAGTGCCTGTTCGCACAGCCGTCAGACTTTCGACCACCCCCCCACCCCATGTATCAGAATCATCACGGTGGCGGGCGGATCAGGGTATCGGCTCATCATCTCGCCTTCCTCATCGCTGCGTTCCTGGCCGTGGCGTGGACCGAGGAGTGACAGCTCGAGCACAGCGCGTGCAGGTACTCCTCGGCATCGGGGCTCGGCACGCCCATTGCCACCAGCGTGCGGCGTTCGGGGTCGTGGTGCGGGATGGTCGCTGGTCTTCCGCATCGTTCGCACCTCGGATGCTTGGCGAGGAAGGCCGGCGCTATCTCGTAGCGCCATGCTCCTCCTTCGTAGCCTCTTGTTCCTGATCTCGCTTTAGGCTTGTGGACAGAGCAGGGTGAGGGTCTGTTGCAGAAGCAGCGGGTCTGAGGAACGTAGGGCATCAGTAGAAGCGGAAGCGGCTTCTCCCCTTACGGAGACCGCGGGACAGTGCCTTGGTGCGTTTGGTGACTCTTCTACCTCTACTGTGAAACGTGTTTCCGAATAGAGGTTCAGGAGTCACCAAAGTCACCATGGCCTTCCTGTTTGTGCTGGTCAGCGGGGGTGCGAAGGCGGAGCCCGAACCACGTGGGATATCCGGCGTGGCGGGGCGCGTAGCGAAGCGCGTACACATCCTTGAGGTGCTCGGCGACACGCTGGCGTCCCATGGCCTGGCGGCCGTTCTCCCGGCACCAGTGACCGTAGGCCTCGTACAGCACGCCGGCACGCTCCCGGGCCTGTGGGTCGGAGAGGCAGGCGTCCTCAACGAACCCCACGACGGTATCTGTCCTGGCCCGGTATTCCTTGGCGGCGTGCAGCATGACCGGAGGAGGGTCGAATCGCCCGCGGGCCATGAGGATCTTCAGTGCGGCCACCGCGTTCCGGAGCAGGCCGGCCAGTTCCCCCGGTGAGGTCAGTTCGTCCACGAGGTGCGGGTCCTGCTCCCTGAGATCGAGCCTCGCGTGCATGGGGAGGATCAACCACCGCCCGTAGTAGGCATCTGACTGGTCGGTCGTCCCAGGGGCCTCGTTCGCCGAGAACACTAGGCGTGTGAACGGCCGGTAGTTGAACGGCTGCTCGAACTTGCGCTCCACCCGCATGGGGTCGCCAGACACCAGCATTTTGAACATCCCGGTCCGCTGTACAGCCCGGGCGTCGAGATCCGCCGAGATGTTGGCGAGCCTCCCATACAGGTCGGCCGCGGCGAAGCGGTCGTCGGCTATGGACTGCAGCGTGGCGTGCGAGACGTTGGCCGGCCCGAGAAGCGCGCCGAACACGTTGAGCAAGGTGGACTTTCCGGTGTCGCCCGGGCCCTCCAGGAGCAGCGCCCGCTTAAGCCGGGCCGATGGGACGAGCATGTACCCCATCCACTCCAGAACCAGGCGGTAGCACTTGGCCAGGTCCTGCCGCGGGAGGACACGCCGCAGAAACCGCTCCATCCCTGCACACTTCGCCTCGGGTTCCCACGAAACGGGGATCTGGATGATGGAGGTGACGTCCGGGCTGTGGGGTTCGAGTCGGGGAGGAGTCTCCTTCCACCACAAGAGCCCGTTGGCCACATTGATGTAGTCAGTGCTCGGCTGCCTGGGGAGCTTCGCGTCCACGTTCGCCCGGCACCACGCTCGGACCTCACGGAGCCGGTTCTCCCGGAACTCCTCCCCCAAGGTGCGGCGGACGAACCCGGCCAGCCACTCCTCCCCATTCGGGACGTACACGCCGTCCCGGTACCGCCACAGAGAGCGGCCCGGCCCGACCCTGAGGTGGGCGGTCCGTTCGGCGGCCTGCCCGAGCTTCGGCGGGACGAAGCGCCCGCCCTCGAACAGGTAGCCGTTGGACGCCACCGAGTCGGCTTCTCCTGGGGCCCGCGCCTTCGCAGCCTCCGATACCTCGCGAACGAGCTCTTCGACCCTCATCGGTGTCGGCCCAGTTCTCGGCGCGCGGCCTCCTCGATCTGCCGGCGGCGGAGACGATCCCACCTGGCGAACTCGATCTCGGTCGGCAACGGCCTGGCGCACGAAGGGCACCGGATGAGCCCCTTCGCCACGAGCGACCGGCAAGCTCGCTCGACAGGATCGCCAGGGCCGCGGGGAGCGGGGCTAGGCGGCTCACCCAGGAACGTCCTGGCCTCGGTCCAGACCACCTGGCCAGCCCAGTCCTGGAGCTCGGCTCGATCGGCCCGGTCGCGCAAGGCCGCGACGGAGCGCCTGCGCCAGATGGGAGAGGCGAGGGAGACCCTAGCGGAGCTCTATATCGACACGGTGGTGGACTCCACGATGTTCCTCGCCTTACGGGCCCGCGACCGGGTCGCCC
>JALYLZ010000114.1 GCA_030774015.1 Actinomycetota bacterium
GCTCGGGGGCTGCCGCGCGGCCCGCGTCTCGCCCGTGAGGGGGCGGTCCGGCCCCTCCACCAGCTG
Organism: Actinomycetota bacterium; assembly: GCA_030774015.1. NCBI lineage: Bacteria > Bacillati > Actinomycetota > Actinomycetota bacterium. The sequence continues at coordinate 67 of JALYLZ010000114.1, forward strand.
GGCTTCGCACCGGAACTCGCCCTTGCCCAGGCTGGGGTCGGTGTCGAACCGCACCTCGGCGGGGCCCACCAGCCGCCAGCCGCGCTCCTCCGCACCCTGGCGGGCCAGCTGGCGGAGCTCGGAGGCCAGCGCGCCCTCCACCTGCTCGAACCGCGCCCGGTCCTCCGGCGCGAGCCAGAAGGTGTAGTGGTTGGGGACCCACACCTCGTTGACCCCGACGGTCTGGCCCGCCTCCATGTCCCGCAGCAGGCGTTTGGCCAGCTCCACAGGCTGCACGCCAGAGCGGAATGCCTTGGCGAAGAAGCCTTCGACCAGGCTTTCCAGGCGATGCTCGAAGTCTCGAAGAAGTGGCATTTGCGCAGGTAGGGGACGCTCGCGCGGATTATATCCATGCCCCAGCGGTTCAATCCTTGACCCGCTGTCGGCGGCAGGCCGATGCGCCGGCGTGCCGAGCGTTGCGGAGGCCCCCGAACCCTGCATGCGCGTGGTGACGAATGGGGAACGGACGAGGCGACCTTCCTCCGCCTCGGAGCGCGATGGCAGACGGCGGCTGGATCGAGGACGGAGAACCGCGGAGCTCGGGCGGTTCCGGGCGGGTCCTGAGCCCGGCCGTGCTCGAGCGCATCGAGACGGCCCGCGCGTATCTGCACGAGCACGCCGCCGAGCCGATCACCCTCACCACGCTGTCGCGGGTGGCCGCCCTCAGCCCGTACTACCTGGTGAGGGTGTTCAAGGCGCACGTCGGAATCCCTCCCCATCGCTACCTCATGGCGCTCCGGGTGGAGCGGGCCCGCCGGCTGCTGGAGGTGTCCTCGCTCTCCATCACCCAGATCGCGCATCGCGCCGGGTTCGGCAGCGCGAGCCACTTCAGCACCGTGTTCCGGACCCGCGTGGGGCTCTCCCCCAGCGAGTACCGAAAGCGGCACCTCCGGAACCGGTGGGCCCTCGCGGCGGCGGTGCCCGAGGCCGCACTGGCGTAGCCGGGTCCGGAGCCGGCGTCCGGAGCCGGCACCGAACGGCAAGATCCCGAAACGTTCCGGCAAGAACCCGACACCCGCGCCCCATGGCCCCTGTCGTACAGGTCTGTAGGAGAACCCGACGCGCTCGATCGGCGCCCAACGAGAGGAGGTGGCGGGCCGGGGCGGCCCGCGAATGCGATATCCCCGCCGACCCAAGGAGAGACCTCCATGACGCGATATCTGTCGAAGGTGTTGGTGTTCGCGGCCGCCGTCTCGCTCGTCGCCGCGGCGTGCGGCAAGAGTTCAACGACGACGTCGCCCGGTGTCACCGGGACCACCGGGCCGAGCGGCGCGACGGGCACGCCGAGCGCCAGCACGTCCTCGCTTCCCCAGGGCGGAACGCTGAACCTGGCCCTGACCTCGGACGTCAGCGCGGCGTTCGATCCGCAGAAGGAGTACTACTCGGTCACCTGGGAGTTCTTCCGCTGCTGCCTGCTCCGGACCCTCATGTCCTACAACGGGCACGACACGGCGCAGCATGGCGCCGAGGTGTTCCCGGACCTGGCGGCCTCACCGCCCACGGTGTCGAGCGACGGGTTGACCTGGACGTTCAAGCTGAAGCCGGGGATCAAGTACGCGCCGCCGCTCCAGAGCGAGACCGTCACCAGCAAGGACATCGTGCGGGCGCTGGAGCGGGAAGCCTGCTCCCAGTGCGCGGCGGGCGGCTACTCGTTCTACTTCTCGGTGATCAAGGGGTTCGACGACTACTCCAAGGGCAAGGCCAACACCATCACGGGGCTGTCGACCCCGGATGACAACACGCTTGTCGTGACTCTGACCCAGCCGGCCGGCGACCTGCCGTTCCGGTTCGCCATGCCGGCCACCGCCCCCATCCCGCCGAACCCGAACGACGCGAGCGCCAAGCTCGGCGTCGCGCAGGGCCACGACAAGGACTACGGACGCTTCCTGGTGGCCACCGGGCCGTACATGTTCCAGGGAGCCGACCAGATCGACTTCTCCCAGCCCGCGGCCTCACAGAAGCCGGCCGCCGGGTACGTGCCGGGAAAGTCGATCGTGCTGGTCCGCAACCCCTCGTGGGACAAGTCCACAGACAACCTCCGGCTGGCCAACGTGGATCAGATCAACATCCAGATCAGCTCCGCTTCCGCGGAGGACCTCGCGGCCAAGGTCGACTCCGGAGAGCTGGACATGGTGCTGGATGGCGTCCCGCCGACCGACCAGCTCCAGAAGTACGAGACGGACCCGAACCTGAAGGACCAGGTGCAGATCCATCCGTCGGACGCGGTCCGGTACATCTCCATGAACATCGCCCAGCCGCCGTTCGACGACATCCACGTGCGGAAAGCGGTGAACTTCGCGATCGACAAGGACGGGTTGCGGAAGCTGCGGGGTGGTCCCGCCTTCGGCGAGATCGCGGGGCACATCATCGTGGACTCGCTGGAGAGCAATCAGCTGAAGACGTACGACCCGTACGCCACGGCGAACTCGTCGGGGGACATGGCGAAGGCCAAGGACGAGATGAAGCAGTCGAAGTACGACACCAACGGCGACGGCGTCTGCGACGCCTCGGTCTGCAAGAACGTCCTCACGGTCATCGACCAGGGCGATCCCTACCCGCAGCAGAGCAAGCTGATCGCGCAGAACCTGGCTCCGCTCGGCATCACGCTGGACATCAAGTCCTTCGAGCGGACCACCATGTACGCCAAGTGCAACGACCCGACGGCGCACGTGGCGTTCTGCCCGAGCCCCGCCTGGGGCAAGGACTATGCGGACGCGTTCACCTTCGGTCCTCCCTTGTTCGGGTCCTCGAGCATCGGCCCCAACGCCTGCTGCAACTACTCGCTGGTGGGCGCGTCCTCGGCCGACCTCAGCAAGTGGGGCTACTCGGTGAAGTCGGTCCCCTCCGTCGACGACCAGCTGAACAAGTGTGGGGCGGAGACGGGTGACACCCGCGTCAGCTGCTGGGCAGGCGTCGACAAGGACCTCATGGAGAACGTGGTGCCATGGGTGCCCTACTTGTTCGACAACAACGTCGACGTGTTCAGCACCCACATCGCGAACTACCAGTTCGACCAGTTCGCGAGCCTCATGGCCCTCGACCAGGTGGCGGTGCAGAGCTAGCGAGCCCTCGCCCCGCCGATTGACGCAGAGGGGGCCGCTCCGTTCGGCGAGAGCCGCGGAGCGG
>JALYLZ010000115.1 GCA_030774015.1 Actinomycetota bacterium
ACCCACCACGAGGAACCCCCGGCCGGCCTCACGACCCCTTCGGCGTAGCTGCGAACGGCCATCCGCACAACCACGACCACGACCACGGCCGCGGACACGGACATTCGCACGAGCTCCCGGACCTGGACCGGCCGCTGTCCCGCAAGAGCCTGGCTGGCCTGGCTGTCGCGGGCGGGATCCTTCCGTCCCCAACTGCTCTGGTGGTCCTGGTCTCAACGGTGTCCGCCCACCGGGCGGGGTTCGGGCTTTCGCTGATCGTGGCGTTCAGCGTCGGATTGGCCGGGGCCCTCGTGGCCGTGGGGATCCTGGCCCTGCGGGCTCGGGAGGCGGTGTCCCGGCGTCTCTCCGGTACATTCCTGCGGTGGGTATCGTTGGCCAGCGCCGCCGTGATCGTGGGTGTCGGCGTTTTCCTGGCCGCCAAGGGTGCGATCCAACTGTGACCGTGCGGAGATCGCTCCAAACGGCCGTCGCGATCCTCGCCTCGTCCCTCGCCCTGGTGGCATGCGGGAAGTCCTCAAGCGGTCCCACCGGCAGCGGGAGCCCGACCAGAAGCGTGATCCAGTTGCTTCCCCACGGCGGACTCCCCGCCAACGCCTACGACCTCGGGTACCAGGCGTGCACCGGCAAGTCACCCGACGAGGTGGCCAAGCAGGTGGGAAGCACCGCCACGGACCCGGCGGCCGTGGCGGCGGCGTTCGCCCGGGACAACTTCGACGTGAAAGCGCGTCCGTACGCCGTGCAGGGCTGCCTCGACGCCCTTCAGGGCAAGCCCGAGACCCTGCCCTCGTCGTCACCGTCGCCGACGCCGACCGGCTGATCACCCGGAGCCGGCCGTTCCCTGAAGGGCCGGCCGGCAGTAGGATCGCCGGACCCGGCCGACCGCACCAGCGCCGCCGGGGCGGGGCCATGGCCGACCTGATGGACCGGGCACGAATCCAGGATTACCGCCGATCGCCAGGCGGACGTTCCCCTCGGCCTTCGGGTGAGCCTCGCGCCGGCCGGCGCCTCGGCGTCGCCTCCCTGGTGCTGATCGTGGCGGGAGCGGGATTCATGGTGTCGTCGCCGTCTGGCTCGATCGGCTCGCTCGCCCCCGGCCTTCGGCCGAACGGGCCCATCGTGTTCGTCGGCACCGGGCCGCACAGTGGCCTGGGGGTGGACAACCGGGACCTGTTCGCCGTCGACCCGGATGGCACGAACGTCCGGGACCTTACCGACACCCTCGGCGCCGAGCAGGATCCGGCGTGGTCCCCCGACGGCTCCAGGGCGGCGTTCGTTCGTACGTCCTCCTCCGGGGATTCCGACGGGCGCGTCCGGATCCGAGCCGGCGTCTTCGTCTCCGACCCGAATGGCCTCTACCCCGATCGGGTCCTCGCGTGCGCGCAGGTCCCGTGCGAGGTCCGCGACCTCGCGTGGTCACCCGACGGCGTCCGCCTGGCCTTCGTGGTGGACAGCCGGCGGGGCCCGCACGGCGGTCTCCCGGTGTCCACGGTCGAGGTGATGAACGCCGACGGCACCGGCCGGATCACGATCTGCTCGTTCCCTCGCTGCTGGCAGGGCCTGACCCGGCCGCTGTGGTCCCCCGATGGCAGGGACCTCGCGTTCTCCAACGAGCAGATGGCGAACTTCCCGGGGCTCGGCGGACCTCCCCCCAGCTCGATCTACGTGGCGGCGTCCGACGGGACGACCGTGCGGAGGCTGACCAACGCCGCGTGCGACCGCCACACCGGCGCCCGTTGCACCTTCGACGCGTTCCCGGCCTGGTCGCCCGACGGGACGCGGATCACGTTCAGTCGGTCCCCGGCGTACGCGCGAAACGGCCCCACCGTGGCGCTCGACGTGATGAACGCGGACGGCTCCGGAGTGCGAACGCTCAGCGCGTGTGACGATCCCGAATCGGGCTGCACGGTCGCCGACGCGGCGTGGTCGCCGGACGGCGGGGCCGTCGCGTTCGCCACGTCGTACGACCGGCCGGTCATCGCGGTGGTGGATCCGATGACCGGGCGCACGCGCACCATCCGCACCTGCCGCGACGGGACGTGTCTCGATCCGAGCGGCGTGCGGTGGTCGCCGGACGGCCGCGAGCTGCTGTTCGTGGCGGGGGAGCCGGTGATCTACACGATCGGCGCCGACGGGACCGCGATGACCAGGATCATCGGCGGGGTGTACGGCTGCTGCGCCACGTGGCTCCCGGCCGGAGCCGGTGGGTTCGCTGGCGGCGGGGTCCGGCCGAACACGGGGCCGGTTCTCGAGCCTCCGGCCCCCCTACCTGGCCTGATCGCATTCGTCTCCTCTCACGCCATCTTCGGCGGCAAGGAGCGCGGCGAGATCTACACGATCCGCCCAGACGGGGCGGGCCTGGCCCTGATCACCAGGACGCGCAGTGGCAACGGCTCCCCGGCCTGGTCGCCCGATGGTTCGAGGATCGCGTTCGCCAGCCATCGGGGGCCGCCGGGCGAGGAGATCTACGTCATGAACGCCGACGGATCGGACCAGACCCGGCTCACGTCGTTCCCGGGGGCGGCCCAGGATCCGGCCTGGTCGCCGGACGGCTCGCGGATCGCCTTCGTGGGCTGGCCGAACGGGATCCGCCCCGAGATCTACGTGATGGACGCCGACGGGACCGGGGTCCGCCAGCTCACCACCGGGGACAGCTACGTCGCGGGGCCCACCTGGTCACCGGACGGATCGAGCATCCTGTTCGAACGGAGCGAGCTCACCAGCTCCACCGGCGAGACCGGCCTCGGCACCGTCGACGTCGCCACCGGCGCGGTCCGGACCATCGTCCCCCTACCCGGAAGCGAATCCGACCCTGCATGGTCACCCGACGGCACGCGGATCGCGTTCGTGTGGTGGACCCAGGCCGGAAGCGGCCTGTACGTGATGAACGACGACGGGACGGGCCTGACCCGGCTGACCGATCCCCTGGTCGGGGCTCAGTCGCCGTCGTGGTCGCCGGACGCATCGAGGATCGCGTTCGCGGGATCGACACCCCGGTACCGGAGCGGCCTGTTCACCGTGCGGCCGGACGGGACGGGGCTCTCGCTGCTCTATCACGTGCGGCCCGGCGTTCAGGATCCGGACTGGATGCCCGCGAGTTCCTAGGAGTGGGTCAGGCCGCCGGGGTCAGCTCCGCGGACCACCGGCGGGAGCCGCGGGGGGCACTCTTCTCCGAGTCGGTGGACTCCTCGGTGATCAGGATCTGGTCGTAGCGGCTGGCGTCGAAGGAGAGCGGCAGGACCACGATGCCGTCGTCGGGGGTGAACGCGCCGATGAAGGTGAACTGCCCCCCCTGGCCCAGCCACAGGCGGTACTCCTTGCCGGGGTCGGGGTCGGGGACGTCGGTCCCCAGCAGGAACACGCGGGTCTCCCGGGGCCGGTAGCCCATGAGCACTCGGCTGCTGGTGAGCCGGGCGTCGGTGAGGTCCACCACCCTGGAGCCCGGCTGGTTCATGAACGACAGGACGTTCGTGACCTTCTTCTGCTGGGACTGGACGTGCCCGAGGCGCTGATCGAGGACGCTGTTCCACGCCACCAGCCCGACCACCGCCACGGCCGCCGCGGCGGCCGCCCACACGCCGAACGACCGCCGGCGACCCGCGAGCTCGCGGATCGGCTCCTGGCGCAGTTCGGAGCGAAGCCGGGCCAGGAGCAGCTCCGGAGGCTCCACCGGGGACGTGGCCAGGGCCAGCTCGCCCAGCACCTCCTGGAACACGGCCAGCGTCTCCCTGCACCGCGCGCACCCCGGCACGTGCTCCGTGAGCAGCCGGTCCACCTCCCGGGCGTCCTCGCCGTCCAGGCTGTGCATGGCATGGCCCGCCAGCAGCTCCTCGATCCTGTCGTGGTCCTCGATCAACCCGGCATCCTCATTCCGCCTCGTGCGACAGCGCGCGCCGGAGCTTTCGGAGCGCGGCGAGCGTACGCGTCTTCACGGTACCCAGGGGGATCCCCAGCTCCACCGCGATCGCAGCCTGTGTGTAGCCCTGGAAATATGCCATCTCCAGCACCCGTCGCTGGTCGGGAGGGAGCGTCGACAGGGCCTCGCGGACCTCCTTGCGGCGAGTGGCCAGCCAGGCCTCCTCGACGACACCTTCCGCTACATCTTCGCCGGTGGGGTCCGTCAGGTTCAGGGCCCGTTCGGTGCGCCGGCGCAGCCGTTCCTCCCGCCTGACCGTGTCGACGGCGCGGTGGTGGACCAGCGACAGGAAGAAGCTCCGGAACGGCCCCCGGGCCGGGTCGTACGCCTCCGGGGCCCGCCACAGGGCCATGAAGGCGTCGTGGACCACCTCCTGGGCCAGGAGGTCCTGGCCGGTGACCCGAAGGGCCAGGCCGTACGCGCCCGGGGCGTAGCGGCGGTACAGCTCCTCGAACGCGTCCCGGCTGCCAGAGCGAAGTCGCTCGTGCAGCTCGAGGTCCAGCCGGTCCAGATCGTCCCCGCGCACGTCCCCAGCCTATCCGTGCCGGTCCCTGCCGATAGCATGGGCGGCCATGTCACGCGTGGTCATGTACTCCCGCCGCCGGTGCGGCCTGTGCGACGAGGCCAGGAGCGTCATCCTGGCTCAGCGCGACCGGACGCCGTTCGAGTTCGAGGAGGTCACGATCGACGGCGACGACGGCCTCGAGCGAGGCTACGGCCTCCGGGTGCCGGTGGTCGAGATCGACGGCCGGGAGGCCTTCGAGACCTTCGTCGATCGGCAGGCCCTGGCCCGGCTCCTCGGGGCGGACTGACTCGGGGCGGACTGACTCGGGGCGGCCCAATACCAGAAAGGGCTGTTCCTGCTTGACGTTTTTACGATTAAGGCTAGAATGGTCCCAGAAACGTCAAAAGGTAAAGGTAAATGTAGTGGCAAATCGTAAAGGAGAGAGGACCGAGGGAGGAATCAAGAACCTCGCTCGCCAGATGCTCTCGCGCCAGGAAGCTCTCACCTCTGGCCAACTCGCCCAGGCTGCCGGCGTCACCCGCCAGGCGGCGCACTACCACCTCGTCCAGATGCTCGAGTCCGGCGAAGTGGACCGCCGTGGTTCAGGCAGGGGAACCCGATACATTCGCAACGCGGAATTTGCTCGAGGATACGAGCTCGTCGGTCTGGAAGAGGACCGAGTATGGAAAGAAGTCGCGGCCGCAGTACACGCTCTCGATAGGCTCCGACCAAACGTCCGCTCTATCCTCGAATACTCGTTCACCGAGATGCTCAACAACGCAATCGACCATTCGGCCGGTCGCCTGGTTCAGGTGACGCTGTGGACTCCACCCGCATACGTCGCATTCGAGATCGTCGACGACGGTATCGGGGCGCTTCGGAACGTCCGGGAGAGCTGGCGTCTGCCGGACGACTTCGCCGCGATTCAGGAACTCTCGAAAGGGAAGGGCACGACCGCTCCGACGAGGCACAGTGGGGAGGGTATCTTCTTCACTTCCAAGGCCGTCGATCGATTCGAACTCGAGGCGGGAACCCTCCGTTGGATCGTGGCCAATCGCCGCCAGGACCAGGTCGTGAGGGATGTACCGCCTCGTCGGGGCACGCTCGTCCGCTGCGAGGTGGACACGGACTCGAAAGGAACTCTCACCGACGTCTTCTCAGCGTTCACCGAGCGTGACACCCTTGAATTCGACAAGTCGTCTCTGAGGGTGAGCCTCTTCGAGACCGGAGGAGACTTTGTCTCCAGGTCGGAGGCGAAACGACTGGCCAATCGGCTTGAGGGGTTCACCAATGTCATCTTGGATTTCGCCGGTGTCCAAGGAGTCGGCCAAGGCTTCGTCGACGAACTCTTCCGCGTCTGGGCCCGGGCGCATCCCGAGACGCGGCTCGTGCCGGTCAACATGTCCCCGGCCGTGGCCTGGATGGTGGGACGGGGATCAGCTTCAACGTTACTGGGGCCCGACGCTTTGCGCATTTGAGAAGGATTCACAATGGCGCTAGCATCTGACCGTGCCCTCGTTCCCCCGAATCGAGTGAGAGCGCGCTCCATCCCGGAAGCCACCGTGGGCCGGCTGCCGGTCTATCTGCGCGCACTGGTGGAGATGGCCGAGGAGGGCCGGGTCACCGTGTCCTCGGAGGCCCTGGCCGAGGCGGCCGGTGTCAACTCGGCCAAGGTCCGCAAGGACCTGTCGCACCTGGGGTCCTACGGCACCCGCGGCGTGGGCTACGACGTGGCCTACCTCATCCACCAGGTCCGTCGGGAGCTGGGTCTGACCCAGCACTGGCCGGTGCTGATCGCGGGGGTCGGGAACCTCGGCCACGCCCTTTCGAACTATCGCGGCTTCATCGAGCGAGGGTTCCGCATCGTGGCCCTGGTGGACGCCGATCCCAGGAAGGTCGGTGAGGTGGTGAGCGGGCTCCGGATCCGCCACATCGACGACCTCCCCGAGATCGTGCGCGAGCACGACGTGGCCATCGGGATCGTGTGCACCCCGGCCGCGGCGGCCCAGGACGTGGCCGACCGCATGGTCGCGGCGGGGGTCCGCTCCATCCTGAACTTCGCCCCGGCCATCATCGCCGCGCCGGCCCACGTGTCCTTGCGGAAGGTGGATCTGTCCATCGAGCTCCAGATCCTGGCGTTCTACGAGCAGCGCAAGGCCGCCCTGTCCGCGGTCCGCGAGGGCCACGCCGCCCTGGACCTGGCCAAGGTGTGACGGCGTGCCGATCCTCGCCCTCGGGGTTTCCTACCGCCGCGCGTCGGTCGAGCTGCTGGAGCGTTTGGCCTTCGGGAAGGACGACCTGCCCAAGGCCTATCACCACCTGACCGGCCAGGAATCCGTCCGCGGCGCCGTCATCCTGTCCACCTGCAACCGGGCCGAGGTGTTCGCGGAGGTTGACGCGTACCACAGTGGCTTCCAGGCCCTGAAGAGCTTCCTGTCGGACTCCCGCGAGGTGCCGCCGGCCGAGTTCGCCGAGCCCCTGTACTCGCACTACGAGGAGCAGGCCGTCGAGCACCTGTTCTCGGTCGCCGCCGGGCTCGACTCCATGGTGCTCGGGGAGCCCCAGATCCTGTCCCAGGTCCGCCAGGCCTACGTGGCCGCGGAGGAGGAAAGCGCCACCGGCTCCGTGCTCCGGGCGATGTTCCGGCGGGCCATCCGGGTGGGCCGCCGGGCCAGGGCCGAGACGGCCATCGGGGCCAGCCCGGCCGCGTTCGTCGAGGCGGGGGCGGCCCTGGCGGAGCAGGCCCTCGGTGACCTGCGAGGACGGCACCTGCTGGTGGTGGGGGCCGGCCAGATGAGCGAGCTGGCGGTCCGGCACCTCCGGGAGCGCGGGATCGACGAGGTGCGGGTGCTGGCCCGGCGTCCCGAGCGGGCGGAGGCGCTGGCCCGCCGAACCGGCGTGGAAGGGCGGTACGGGCCGCTCACTCGGATGCGCGAGGCGCTCGCCTCGGCGGACGTGGTGGTGTCCGCGACCGGGGCGGCCGGTGTGGTCATCGACATGGAATCGCTCCAGAACGCCATGGCGCACCGGGACGGCCGGCCGCTGTTCGTGCTGGACCTGGCGGTCCCCAGGGACGTCGATCCCGAGGCGGCCGAGCTTCCGGGGGTGAGCCTGGCCAACATCGACCACCTGAAGTCGGTGGTCCACCGGTCGCCGGAGGACGACGAGGTCGACCGGGTGTGGACCATCGTGGCGGACGAGGTGGCCCGGTTCGGCGCGTGGCGGCGCGCCGCGGAGCTCGGCCCGCTCATCCAGCAGCTCTACGAGCGGGCCGAACGCATCCGCGCCGCCGAGGTGGAACGGCTCCACGGCCGTTTGTCCGAGCAGGATCGCCAGGCGGTGGACGCCGCCACCCGGGCCATCGTGGCGAAGCTGCTGCACCGGCCGGTGGTGCGGGCCAAGGAGCTCCACGACGCCGGCGACCTGCGGGCCCGCTGGCTCGCCGAGCTGTTCGACTTGAAGCCGCCCGCGGAGTGACCCCGGGGGCGCGTTCCGAGCAGCTGTTCGAGCGGGCCCGAGCGCGCATCCCGGGCGGCGTGAACTCCCCGGTCCGGGCGTTCGGTTCGGTGGGCGGGACCCCCGTGTTCGCGGCCCGGGGTGAGGGCGCGTACCTGGTGGACGCCGATGGCCGCCGCTACGTGGACCTGGTGCAGTCGTGGGGAGCGCTGCTGTTCGGGCACGCCCGGCCGGAGATCGTTCGAGCGGCCACGGAGGCGGCTTCCCGCGGGACGTCCTTCGGCGCGCCCACGGAGGCCGAGGTCGAGATGGCCGAGCGCATCTGCGCGGCGGTCCCCTCGGTGGAGATGGTTCGCCTGGTGAGCTCGGGGACCGAAGCCTGCATGTCGGCCATCCGCCTGGCCCGCGGGTTCACCGGCCGCCCAGCCGTCGTGAAGTTCGCGGGCTGCTACCACGGGCACTCCGACGCGCTGCTGGTGCGGGCAGGCTCCGGCGTGGCCACGTTCGGGCTGCCGGACTCGCCCGGGGTGACCGGCGCCGCAGCGGCCGACACGCTGGTCGCGCCGTACAACTCGCTGGACGCCGTGGGCGAGGTGTTCGACGCGCGAGGCGAGGACGTCGCCTGCGTGATCGTGGAGCCGGCGGCGGCGAACATGGGCGTCGTGCCCCCGGCCGCCGGCTTCCTGGAAGGCCTTCGGGACCTGTGCTCGCGGGCCGGCGCGCTCCTGATCTTCGACGAGGTCATCACGGGGTTCCGCCTGGGCCGGGGGGGCGCCCAGGAACGGTTCGGCGTGACGCCGGATCTCACCACCCTTGGCAAGGTGCTCGGCGGCGGGTTCCCCCTGGCGGCGTTCGGCGGGCGGTCCGACGTCATGGAACACCTGGCCCCGTCCGGCCCCGTCTACCAGGCCGGGACCCTCTCCGGGAACCCGGTGGCGGTGGCAGCGGGACTGGCCGCGCTGGACCTGATCGACCGGCTCGATCCCTACGCCGCCCTCGAGGCCTCGGCGGCAGCGCTCTGCCAGGGGCTCGCGAAGGCGCTCGACGCCGTGCCGCACACGCTCAACCGCGAGGGCTCGCTGTTCTCCGTGTTCTTCTCGGAGGGGCCGGTGAGCGGCTACGAGTCCGCCCGTTCAGCCGACCATCAGGCCTACGCGCGCTTCTTCCACGCCATGCTGGAGCGCGGGGTGTACCTGCCGCCGTCGGGCTACGAGGGCTGGTTCCTGGGCACTGCCCACGGCGACGCCGCGGTGGAAAAGGTGCTGCAGGCCGCCCGGGAAGCTACTTCGCGATGGTGATGAACAGCGTGACGAAGATCGCGATCACCATGATGCCGAAGATGATGAACTGCACGCTTCCGGACTCGATCATGCTCGCCGCCAGCATCCCGTCTCCCTCCTAGGCCGGCCCGGTCCAGCTCGGCGCCCGGCCCCCGGTCAGCACGGCCTTGCGCTTGCGCTCCGCCCGATCCAGGAACGGCAGGTGGATCAGGAACGCGATGAGCGAGACTCCCAGGAACGCGAACGAATAGATCGGCACGTTCCCGCTGTCGTGGTATGCGAACACGGTCAGGGCGGGCCCTCCGCCGTTGAAGTAGGCCCGTCCGGCCGCGAGTGACGTCTTGCCCGACGTGGTGAACTCGATGTTGCTGACCGTGAAGTCGGTCGTCTCGACCGTCGCGGGCTTCCCCTGCTGGGCCAACTGCGCGTTGGCCTGGCTGGCCAGGTACTCCTGCACCGCTGCCGTGAAGGTCCCGATCGAGGCGGCCTGGCCCTCGCCGCGGGGTTCCTGCCAGGGTGCGCTGGGGTACTTCGAGGCCACGGGATACGTCGAGGACGTCACCTGGATCCCGGCGGCGACGGGCTGCCAGTGCGGCTCCGTTCCCCGGGGGCCCAGATTGGTGGGCGTCCCCAGCCCCTGGGACCAGAACCCGAACGCCCACAGCGCCGAGAACAGGATCATCCATCCGAAGAAGGCGGCCGCCAGGACCAGGTAGCCCATGCGCGGCCCGAACACCGCGGCCAGGATCAGGTACACGCTTCCCACGAAGATCACGAAGGCCATGGCCACGGTGATCCAGCCCACCACCGAGGGGCACTGGATGAGGGGGAACCCGGAGCTACAGGGGATGTCCGCGACCACGCTCATCGCCCGGACCTCATTGCGCCGCCACCACGGGGGCCTGGTAGTCGGGCGCTTTGGCGTTGGTGCAGACGTTGTCCTTGAACGGGACCTCCTGGATGGACACGATGTACTCGACGAGGTCCTGGATCTGCTGGTCGTCGAGGGCTCCGGCGAACCGCACGCTCCACGACGGCATGTCCGTCCCCGGCCGGCCCTGCATGATCGTGTTCCGTACGTCCACCACGTTGTGGATCTGCGGGTGGTTGAACGTCGTGCTGCCGCACACGGTCCGCAGGTTCGGCACCGTGACCAGCACGCCGTTGAACAGGTTGTGGCCCCCGCCGAGGGTCGGGTTGTCGCCGTGGCAGCGAACGCACCCGATCCCCGACTGGTTGTTCTCCGAGTAGAGCTGGACCTCCAGCGCGCCGCGGCCGATGGAGTCCTGGATCAGGGCCTTGGACTGCGCCAGGTTCTCGGCAGGCTCCTTCAGCCACACCAGCGGGATGAACACCACGAAGAACAGGACCAGCGCCACCCCCCACCCCTGGAGCTTCTCCAGGCGTGGCTTCTCCAGGTCCGCGTCGGACGGGCCGGGCTGCATGGCCGGCGGGATGTCGGGACGGCCCCCCCGGCCGATCCGGCGGCCCCGCGCGGACAGGGCCAGCGCGGTGAAGAACAGCACCAGCGCGATGGCCGCGACGACCAGCGCGATGGCGTCCTGCGAGGAGAACTTGGCGACCATCGGCTACGTGCCCACGCAGAACGGGCCCTGGGGCGGCTCGTGGATGGTGTCGGTCCCTCGCGGTGGCCCCGGCAGCAGGGTCGAGGTGTCCACCATGAGCTGGTTGCTGGCCACGCTGATCGGGAAGCGCTGGAGTCCCGTGGGGGCCGGTCCCAGCTGGTACTCGCCGGCCTTGTTGTACTTCGACCCGTGGCAGGGACACTCGAACCACTGGGACTGCTGGCAGAACGGGACCCGGCATCCAAGGTGGACGCACCGCTGGTACAGGGCCATCAGCCCGAGCCCGGGGACGACCGCGCCTTCTGTCTGGTAGTCGACGCCGGTCGAGGAGTCCGTCCCGTTCCCGGTGTAGGGGACGATGTAGACCTTGCCGACGCCGTAGTAGAAGGGCTGGTTGGTCTGCTGGATCTGCTGCTTGAGGTCGCTCACCGACCCCAGGTTGATGAGCGACCCGAACCCGCCCTTCAGGTTCGGCCACAGGAAAGCGATGCTGGCGCCGCCGAACTGGGCCCCGAAGATGGCGAGCGAGGTGACCAGGGATCGCCGGAAGAAGTCGCGCCTGGAGACGGCCACGCCGGGCTTGGCCGCCGGGGCCACGGGCCCGCCCTCCGCGGGGCCCTCGCCGATGGCCGTGGCCACGGCGCCCCGCCGGACCCGGATCAGCGAGATCGACAGCAGCGCCAGGAACAGCACCGCCACGATCACGGCCACCATCACCGCGATGCCGGTCTGCGAGATCGCCACCACGCTCGTCATAACTCGAAGAACAGTCCCTGGCTCCATGGCCACACCCAGTTGAACCCGGGCCCGCGGAAGAAGCATCCGACGATCGTGAGCGTGGCCCCGAACATGAACAGCATGGTGAACAGGGTGATGGCCAGCTTGCGGTCACCCGGCCGGTTGCTGGGGTTGCGGTCCACGAACGGGATCACCGCCAGCCCGACCAGGATGAAGGTGGGGATCATGACGCCGGCCACCATGGGGTGGAAGTAGCGCAGCAGCTCCTGGAGGCCCAGGAAGTACCAGGGGGCCTTGGAGGGGTTCGGCGTCAGGTTCGGGTTGGCCAGCTCCCGCAGCGGCGCGTTCACGAACGTGGAGAACAGCAGCAGCAGCGCCGACACCAGCAGCAGCGCCACGAACTCCTCGATCATGAGGTGCGGGAACGTGTTGACGCGGTCGCCCTGCTCCCGCTCCACCCGCTGGATGCCCTCGGGCGGAACCAGCGCCAGCAGGCGGTGCTTGTCCGGGGCTCCGGGCCGGGGCGTCGGGACCCGGCCGGTGGGTGGGGGAGCGAGCCGCGCAGCGGCAGGCGCCGTGGCCCCCGC
>JALYLZ010000116.1 GCA_030774015.1 Actinomycetota bacterium
TCCGGGGATGGGTCGCAACGAGCCGGGTGCCGAAGACGATGCGGACCTGCTCGATGCCGCCCACGACGGTGAGCTCGTGATGGGCGAACGCCGTGGGGACCGAGTAGTCGTTGCGATCGAACCGCACAAGGGAGAGCGAGTTCGCCCTGGCGGCCACCACCCGGCGGGCCTCGAAGGAAGCGGCCGGGACCCCGAGCATCGCCGCTCGGTCGACCTCGAGCAGCTCGGCCTTGGTCACGGGCTTGGCCCCGGACCCGCCGGTGAAGGTCGGCCCGGCAGGAGGCCTCCAGACGGGCGTTGAGCTCGACGAACGATGAGCAGGAGGGGACGGGCACCATGAAGTTGCGCCGCCCGTACCCGACGAGGGACCCCACGTGGCCCTTCTCGTTGCCCCGGCCGACCCGGCAGAACCGGTGGGTGAACAGGAAGTGGCTCTCCAGGCGAAGGAACTCCCGGGTCAAGGCGCGCTCCCGGCCGATCACCTTGCGCACCGCGATCGTCGTGTTGTCGTAGGCCGTCCTGGTCGGCACTCCCCCGAAGAAGCGGAAGGCGGCCACGTGGGCGGCCTGGAAGGTCTCGGTGCACTCCCGGGGGTAGGCGGAGACGTGGAAGGCGTCCGAGTAGGGGAGGCTCATCACCGCGAACGCGGCCTTGCGCCGCACGCCCGCGATCTGGACGGTGGCGTAGCCGAAGTCGAACTGGGCCTCACCGGGTGGATGGGACAGGGGGACGAAGACCTCTTGGGCGTGGCGGTGGTGCCGGGCCACGGCCTCTTTGACCTGGGTGATGCCGCCTTGGTAGCCGTACTCGTCCCGGAGGCGGCAGAAGATGCGCTTGGCCGTGTGGCGCTGCTTGGGGGGCGCCTCCCGGTCGGAGGCCAGGATCTCCTCGATCACCCCCAGGTAGGGACCGAGCTTGGTCTTGGGGCGAGGAGCGCTGCTCCGGTACCCCGGTGGCTCGGTGTTGGCGAGGATCTTCTGCAGGGTCTTGTGGGCGATGCCGTAGTCCCTGCAGACCGAACGCTTCGAGGCGCCCTCCACGAGGACCCTGCGCCGGATCTCGGTCCACTCCTGCATGTCGGTTCGCACTCCTTCTCCCGTCTGCTCGGCTCCGCTGCTCCCCTCGACGGGTGAGCTTGCGGGCGCAACCAAGCAGAACTTGGGATGTCGGGGTGCTGACCTTTTCGACCGGCGTTTTCAGGCCGCCGGTGTTCGCCTTTTCAACCGGCGTTTACAAGCTCCCTCCGATCCGTTTGGTCCACATTGGCGTGGGACAGTCGATGAGACCGTAGGCCCTGATCCTGGCCAGCACCAGGAGATGGCGTTCCCGGACAGGAGCGTTCGGACGCGGGTTCGCCAGGATGTTCAGGTCTCCTCCAAGAAGGAGCCGCTTGCCGTACGCCGGATGGTCGAAGATTGGCGAGAGCTCGGACAAGGAGCGGTGCACCGACGCGTCGGACCGCTCGTCCAGGAGGCCGTAAAGGCAGACGGCCGTCACCTGTACGCCATCGACATCTACACTGGCCGCCACCCACGTGCCGGGGCGGGAGGGCGCGAACGGGAGCTGCTTCCCGTAGTACCGGTCCACGCGGGCGTCCGTGATCTCGGCCATGGCATGTGGATCGCCGGAGCGCCTGGGCGGCGAGACCACGGCCGTCGACCAAGGCCTCCTGACGGGAAACTCGGGCCCGAGCGGGGCCTCCAGCCCGGTCGTGGTTCCCTGACCCATCGAACGGATATCGCCGGGTGCCGGCGGCGCCTCGCAGAGGAGGCACACGTTGGCGTTTTCCATGTCCGACCACTCGCGGTCGGGGGCGCCTGGTTCTCGCGGCCGCAGCAGATCCCAGTTGGAACTCTTCTGCTGCATGTTCCAGATGACGACCTTCAGTGACGAGGCTCGTCTCAACGGAAGGCCGGACCTTGCGTCAATCTGGACTCGGTGCGGACTTGATGTTTGCGTCCACCATCGGCTCACGGCTGCCCGTCTGAAGCTGCCCCAAGAACTCCGCGTACTGCTTCTTGTCCATGTGCCGTCTGGCCGTCTCGATGACGAAAGCGAGGTCCTGCTGGTACTCCCAGGGGGAGATCCCTTGGGTCTCCGGGGTGGGCCGGAACCGCTCATAGGCCTTGATGATCCGCAGGACGTCGGTGACCGTCTTGGGCTCGATCTCCCCGAGGGCGACCCGGTCGCGGGCCCGTAAGGCGAGGAACATCGTGGAGTCCACCACCGTGTCGATATAGAGCTCCGCTAGGGTCTCCCTCGCCTCTCCCATCTGGCGCAGGCGCT